>CAZDGT010000138.1:0-7310 GCA_964504905.1 uncultured Bordetella sp.
CTGTCTTTTCCTGGTAGAAATGAGCGGCACGTTCACCCCAAGTGTGCAACTCCATTTCCAAAAGCTGCTCGGTTTCTGCAATGACACTGACTGAAGTTTCGGCGCTTAGCCGTTGCTTCAGATTCAGCAGACTCGCCTTTAACTCGTCGCCAGTGGGAGGGCAAGCTTGTGCTCCGGCCTCGCCAACCGCGACGAAAACGTCCCCGTAGGACTTGAGTACGGATTTAAGAGTTGCCTCCGCTTGGTCTTCCATTGATTTGCGCAGCGATATCATCGTTGATTGGATTCCGTGGTTGGGATTATCCTCGACGTAACGGTCCCCGCGACCGTTCGCCTGAGTTGATCATCCAAATTATCGGACGAAATTCGAGCAGACTGTAGACGAGTCAGCGATTCGGCGAAGCAGGGTAAAGAATGTAGGCTAGCCGGTTCAGGCGTTCCGTGATGGAATACACCCGGCTGGTTCGCCGCTGCTTGACCATCTCCCGAATATCAACGGCGTCGTTGGCAGCTTGAGCCGCGGCTTGCAAGGAGGCAGTCACCTCCCGCTTTACCCGCGCGTAGAGAGTTGGATCCTTCTGCTTGAGCGCCTGAAAAACTCCCATCATCTCGGCATAAGGTGAATCTGAAGAGTTGCCAGCGTTCTCCGGCTGGTCGATTTCTGCGACATTACCGGCAACCAGAGATTGCCTGTAGGTGGCGGAGAGGTTTAGAAGAAGATTCATAGCTCCTCCGATGCAGTTCGAGGACCACTCCTATCTGATTGAAAATAATATTGCTATGAGCCGGGTATTCAAAAATCTGACAGTCGAAGCGTCAGTTAATTGCTAGGATCCTGGGACGCGCTGGATAAGGGCGCCGCGTTGAGCATTCGCCGTGCGGTCTCGGCCGAACTGATGGATTCCATCACGCACGTCCGCGAACCCTCGCGGCCTTGGATACGTACCGAGCCACGGCGTTCGCTTACCCTATAGGCCGCGCGGGCTCCATGATGCTGCGCGAGCGAATCCAGCGGCCAGTCTGAATCGGCGAAAATGTGAAGTCCGCCGCCCGGCCCGATCAAAATTGTCATGTCGCCGCAGCTCTCGCCGGAAGCCAGGGCCGATTCCGCTGCTTCCATGATTTGGCTGGCGCGTTCAACGAATCGGCTCACCCGATACTTATCGATAAAAAGCAGACGGAATAGAGAGAATCATCAATTGCCGCCACTTTCGGCGTTAAAGGGGGAGCCTGCGTCTTCCGATCTAAAGAGAAGCCGATATGATATCTATCCGCAAGGCGGCGAGCGAACACGAACGCCAGGAGGACTTACTGCGGGCGCTGGTCCGCTTCTACTCGCAGGCCATTCATGCCTCCGCGGATTACGCCATAGAGCTCGACGCCGGCAGCACGGAACAATTTCGCGAACAACTTTATTCCCTTCACACGCAAACTTCCGGCGCGTCCACCACGCACGAATATGAGGTCGTCGACAAGTCCCTCCGGCGGGAGTTGCAGCAGTATCAAGACAGAAGCCGAGGCTATCTCACGCGAATGCGCAGGGAATTGGACGCTGCCGCCTCCGCGATGAAGGTGGTTGCCGAGCAAGTGTCGAACTCAAGCGGAGACTACGAGGTCCGACTCCAACAGGAAGTGGAAAGGCTCCGCCTCCTTTCCCGGAGCGATAACCTCGAGGAAATTCGCAGTGGGATCAGAGTCGCCGCCGGGGAAATCCTCAACAGCTATGAACAGTTTAGGCGAAGTACCAGGTTCACGATCGCGCAGCTTCAAGATGAAATCCGTGTGCTCCATCAAGCGATGGAATCCGACCGTCAGAAAGCGTTTGTCGATCAAGGGTCAGGCGTCTGGAATCGAGTGAAGCTCCTTCGGCAGATGGAAGTTCTTCAGGAACAGAACCATCGCTTTTGTGCCATGGTAATCATAGTCCGCAATTGGCGAAGAATACAAGGTCAATACTCCCGGACATCTCTTAACGCCGTCCTGCAGGCGTACTTGAAAGACGTACATGCCATTTTGGGAGCCGAAGCCACGGTTGGGAGATGGAGCGACGACATCTTTGTCGCCATCCTTGGGATGGATCCCTCGGCAGGTATGCAATTGAGCAGCGAAATCAAACGAAAAATTCCAGGCGCTTACACCACGCAGGAAAAGGGTTCACGGGAGACGATAAAACTGGAGACTGTAGCCAGCCTTGTTGAGCGTCAGAGGGACTTCCCGCCGGATCGCTTCTTCGTGAAGTTAAACCAGTTAATTGAAGCGCTCGGCAGCGTTTGACCGCTCGATTCCTATCCGTTCTTATTTTCTGCGTCCAGTCGAGCCCATTTGGACAGGAAGGCTTCCGCTGCCGTCGCCTCAATGTCACGCTCATTCAAGTAAACCCAGTTCTTGAACCGTGTCTCTTTGAGCTTTTCAAGAATGCGGTGATCTTTCCGCGCTTTTAACAGCCGCTGCCGCTGCTCGTGCATGAGGGCCTCGCATTGCGCCTTTTGTTTTTGCAGCGCTTGGTACAGGTTGTCCGTTCGAACCCGGTATGCCGCGAGCACTTGCAATTCCGCGCCCCCGAGAGTCTGCGCCGAAAGCAAACGCTCCGCACTATCGCGATAGGCGGCTCGGATTTGCTCTTCCTGCTGCAGAAGCGTGGAGAGTTGTTGTCGTAGCTGAGTGAGCTTTTCCTCAGCGGCCTTTAGCTGGATGGTACGCCACTCCAGTACCCTTTCCAGGTTGAAGCGAAACGTTTTCACGCCAGATCCGTAGCGAGTGCCAGAAGCCTTCCCTTGGTTTCATCCAGAGTGGCATACTGATCCGCGCCTTGCCGCAGGAAATCGATAATCTGAGGACGCCGCTGAATACTCTGGTCAAGCTTCGGGTTGGTGCCTTGCACATGCGCTCCCAGTTGGATCAAGTCGGCAGAATGCTGATACACTGCCATCGCCTCCCGCACTTTTTGGGCGGCTAAAAGCTCCTCTTTGGTGGAGACTTTATTAGCCAGCCGGCTCACGGAATTCAAGACGTCGATCGCCGGATAGTGTCCCGTAGCGGCCAAGTCGCGCGAAAGGATCACGTGGCCGTCGAGGATTCCGCGGGTGGCGTCGCAAATCGGCTCATTAAAGTCATCGCCCTCGACCAGAACGGTAAAGAAGCCGGTTATGGATCCCTTTTCAAAATTGCCGGCACGCTCAAAAATCTTGGGCAGCAGCGTGAATACCGAAGGCGTATAGCCTTTTTGGCTGGGAGGCTCCCCCGCCGCCAGGCCAATTTCCCTTTGCGCCATTGCCAGCCGCGTGACGGAATCCATGACGAGCAGGACGCTGAGGCCCTGATCGCGAAAATACTCCGCGGCCGCCAGCGCGACAAAAGCGGCGCGAATCCGTAGCGGTGCTGGCCGGTCGGATGTCGCTACGACCACTACTGAACGCTTCATTCCTTCCGGTCCGAGTTCGTGGTCCAAAAATGCTTTCACTTCGCGGTTACGCTCCCCGATGAGCGCGATCACGCTAACGTCTGCCGAATTGTTGCGGGACATTGAGCCCAAGAGTGTGCTCTTGCCGACGCCGCTTCCTCCGAACAAGCCCACGCGTTGTCCTTTTCCACAAGGCAATAGACTGTCAATGGTGCGAACTCCCGTGACTAGCCGCTCCGTGATGTGAACGCGGCTGAGAGGATTTGCCGGCAGCGAATACAAAGGATACGTGGCAACCGCGTCAACGGGGGGGCCGCCGTCCATAGGTTGTCCAAAACCATCGAGCACTCGCCCCAGCAGGCCGGGTCCCACCCCTAACTGCGTATCTTGAACCCTGGCGATGACTTTCGCACCGAGCTGCAATCCTTCCGGCTCCTCAAGCGGCATAGCCAGAACACGCCCATTGCGAAAACCGATGACCTGAGTGCGAATACTACGTCCATTCGTAGTGAATACCTCGCAAAAATCCCCGATGGCGACCGACGGGCCGCGAGATTCGACCAAGAGCCCCACTGTGGCAGTAACTTCGCCGCACCAGGGAAGCAGTTCGAGCTGTTCCAGATGGGCAAAGTAAGGTGTTAAAATCGCTTCGTCCTGGATATTCATGCTTATCTTCTGAGGCGATCCGCGAAACCACGCTCAATTTCACGGAGCTGCGCGTCTACCGAAGCGTCCAGCACGCCCTGCGTCGTCTCGAAGAGTACATCGCCGCACTGTAGGGAGGGGTCGGCGACAACCTCCACGTTGTGAGCGCCTGTAAACCGGGCCATGGCGTTTCGTACTGCCTTTTCTTGATCTGGATGTACACGGACCCGGGAAAGTTCATGAGAATCAAGCTTGTCGAGAGCCACACGAATCAAACCATCAATCGATTCCGGATCGAGGGTCAGTTCCCGATGCAGAACTCGTCGTGCAACCGCAATCGAGAGTCTGACTAAATCGCTCTCGGCGCTTTTACGGAGCCGCGACCGCAGCGCGGACAATTCCGCTAGATTACGGCTCATCCGCTCCACGAGCGCCTGCAACTCGGCCTTCGCAAGCTCAGCACTGGCGGCCTTTCCTTCGATCAAACCCCGTTGGTAGGCTTCCTGCTCGGCGTTCTCGACCTGAATTTCCCCGTCCGACGCGTCCGCCGCTGGCAGGCTGGCAGAGTTGTTTCTTCCGGTGATCAGCGGGGAGCTATCCGCTTCTTGCCACCATACCGGCGCTACTGTCGAAAGCTCGTCTTGGCGCAGAATCCTAGACGATATATTGGTCATCGCCCCCACCACCGCCGGTCAAACTGATCACACCTTCCGTTTCAAGCAGCCGCACGACCGCAATAATCTGCTGCTGGGCCCCCTCGACCTCCCGAATTTTTACGGGACCGAGTGCTTCCATGTCTTCTAGCAACATAGCGGCGCCGCGCTGCGACATGCCCTGTAATAGATGTTTGCGAAGTTCCTCGCTCGCTCCCTTGAGTGCCAAGGTAAGCTGCCGGCGGTCCGCGCGCCCTAAGAGTTCCTTGACGCCGGCGGCCTCGATAGAGAGGATGTCTTCAAACACAAACATCTTCTGGCGGATTGCGTTGACTAGTTCTGCGTCCTTTTCTTGCAACTGGTCGAGAATCTGCGTGCTCAATTCGGCATCTAGCTGGTTGAATATCTCGGCAACGGCCCGCAGCCCGCCGGAAGATTCGCGTTTTAGCTCGCCGAGAGTCTTGAGCTTCTTGGAGATAATTCCGGAAATTCTGCTCATGACCGCCGGAGCAATTTGATCCAGGCGGGCCAGGCGAAATGTCACTTCCGATCGGTGCGCCGGGTTCATGGCGCGCAACACCGCAGCGGATTGGGCGGGTGCCAAATGCGATAACACCAGAGCAATAGTTTGGGGATGTTCGCTTTCGACGAAACGCGCCAGGAGTTGCGGGTCTATGCGGCGCAGCTGCTGGCCGGCATTGTCGGAAGATAGAGGCAGTTTTTCGAGATGCTTCTTGCTTCCTTCCTCCCCGAATGCGCCGGTAAGAAGTCTCCGCGCGTAGTCCACGCCTCCTTGGGTACGCCGAAATGTGTCCCCGCTTGCAGCTTGGAACTCTTCGAGTACGGCGACGGTGTCTTCCGCGGACACCGACGGCAGGCTGGCAATTGTCTGCATTACAGCTTGAACTTCTTCTTCGCTGAGCCGCCTGAGCAATTCAGCCGAAATCTCATCGCCCAAGGAGAGCAAAAGGATGGCACTTTTCAGACGACCATTCAGGGTCGGTGTTGCGCTGGCAGCCGTCATGCTTACGCCTGCTCCTCGCGCAGCCATCCGCGCAACACGCCCACCGATACCTCGGTGTCTTTGATGGCGGCTTTACGAACCTGCTCAGCCAGATCTCTTTCCGCTATTGGAGAGGCGGATAGCGCGGGCATCGCCGGGGATGAGTTTGCGAGCGGTGTCGAAGGCCGCCATTCATCCTGAGTGGCTTGAGCAATTGTGGGGCGCGGCTCTCCTGCGGCGGCAGGCAACGCATCAACCTGGGACACAACTTTTGCGACAGCAGAAGCCTTCTTGCGCTTGCGCAGGACAAAGAATAGCCCGGAGACTAACAGGACTACTGATGCTACGGCGCCTCCAAGGATCATTTTCCCTTTAGGGTTTTTCTGCAGAGTTTCAATCCACGATGACAATCCGGGCTTTTCCGGGGTGGGCTGACCGCGCTTTCCCTTTCCACCTGGGAGCGCTTCAAGCTGCGTTATGTTCAGACTGGATTCAAAGGGCAGGCTTTCGACAATCAACTGGTCGCCGCGTTCCATGTTTAGGCCAATCGCCGCCGAAGCCAGTTCGCGAATCGACGAAAGGCGCTCCGCTGAGGGAGGTGTCAGAACTCGCTTGGCATCCGCACCTGCGCCTTCGCTGTGAAGTTCGTTATCCAGCAGGATGGAGACAGATAGCCGCCGAATCGTTCCCTGCGGAAGAACAGTGCGCCTAACGGTCCGGCTGGATTGATAGCTGACATTCTCAGTGCGCCGGGATACCCCGCCTCCGCTGCCTGCTGGGCGCGGCGCCGCGTCCGGAAGGTTGGACGCAGTTCCTGGAACTCCCGCGTTTAGATGAGACGACGAGGAGACATCCTCAGTTTTCTGCGAGGTAACCATGACCGACTTGGTAGGGTCGAAATTCTCTTCGCTCTGCTCCCCACTTGTCATGTCGACATCGGCGGAGACGGCAGTTCGAAATCGGCCGCCGCCCACCACTGGCTCAAGCGTCGAATCCAGTTTGGCCGCCAGGCTTTGCTCGACCTTACGCTGATAATCCAGAGCTGCCTCTGAGTTTTCTTCGTTGCGATCGTTGACGCGTTTGGGGCGATTCAGAAGATTACCTCGCATGTCCATGACGGACACCGCGTCCGGCGCAAGACCTTCGACTGCGCTCGATATGAGGTGCGTAATCGCCGGCATCGCACTTTCCGGGAGTTGCGATCCTGTGCGGAGGCGGATCAGAACGCTGGCTTTAGCTGGCTGGCGGGCCTCTGTGAAAACCGATTCTTGAGGAAAAGAGATGTGGACTCTAGCCTGTTCCACTTGGGAAATCGCCATCACCGAGCGTTCCAGCTCGCCTTCCAGGGCTCTCTGATAATTTATGTGTTCGGCAAAGTCGGTCATGCCGAAGCTGGTCTTGTCAAAAACTTCAAAACCGATGCGGCCACTTTTGGGCAGTCCCAAGCCCGCCATTTCCAAGCGGACTTCCGGAACGGCTTCCTGCTGCACCTCTATGGTTTTTCCGTCGGCCGACAAACGATAAGGAACACCATCTTCCTTTAGCTTTTGGATAACGGCAGCCGCGTCCTCGGTCGCCAGCGAACTATACAACGGATGGAATCCGCTTT
>CAZDGT010000139.1:0-3627 GCA_964504905.1 uncultured Bordetella sp.
GATCAGCTGAAGTCCACGGGGCTGCTCTTCCCGCGCACCGGCCCACTGCAACGGGACGCGGTGATCGAGTGGATCAGGAAGAAAAAAGTGGTTCCCTAGAAGGTGCGGCCAGCTACGTCGTCTTCGGCATCGACAGGAACGAGTGCATCGAGTGCCAGAATACCTGGCGGTTCAGCCCATGCACTACGGAGTGCGCCATCCCCGGCAGCACGATAAACTGGCGGTCCCCATTGGGAAGCTGCAGGAAGAAGTCGCTGATGTCATTCATAGTTGCGATGCCATCGTACTCACCGCGCACCAGCATCACCGGCGCCAGTACTTTTTTTGGATCTACCAGCGGCAGGTTCGACGTCATGTCGAGATACGTTCCTGTGGGTACCTGATCGCCGAACTTCAATTCTTCATCCGCCAGGAACTCCGCAAGCGCGGGATCGGTGGTCCCGGGTTTATCGCGCGTGAAGATAGATCGAATCATGGCGCGGTCGCGCAGCCGGCGGTTATGCGTGCGGTAGAATTCCAGGCCTTTGGCGCGTTCGGTCAAGGTCGGTGAGTTCTCGCCTTTATACGTAAACGCCCCCAGCACCAGGCGGTCGATTCGTTCCGGCTGCAGCATGGCGTAGACACCCGCGCGAATCGCGCCGGATGACTCGCCGAACATGTGAACCTTCTGCGCTCCGGTTTCCTTGGCGATGACGACCATCCCAGCCTTGATATCCTGCGCCCCGCTGGCAATGTCAGAGTTGCTCTGGGTTTGGCTGGAGTGCCCGTAGTTTTCGTGGTCCATGGTCCAAACGTCGTAGCCCAGCCCGGCGAACACGTTCATCACCGAGTACTCGCCCCTGCCCGGCGTCGCCAAATCAAATGACGAGCGCCCGGAGTTGGACGAGCCATGAATCAGAAACAGCACCGGAAGCGCCTTCTCGCCCGCCTTGGGAGCAGTAGCGCGCTTACGGAACATATATAGCTTCACGTCGCCTTTTTGCGCCCAATATTCGTTGGACCAAACTTTGCCGGACGTCCCTGTTGTGGCGAAAGCCTTCTGCGTGGTCTTGGCGGGATTTTGGGCGAACGCCGCTGGAGCCATGAGCGCTCCCGCCAATGCACTTCTACGCGAGAACGTACGGTTGTTTTGTTTCATGGTCGAAACCTCTCTCGCAGTATATATCTGTTTGCGCTAGCGCAAACGTGCGAGCTCTTCCGCGTAGAGGCGGTTATTGGGGAATTGGCGCGAGAGATCCGCGAGAAGTTCGCGCGCGCGAGTCGTATCTCTGCGGCGCAGTGCGTCGACGGCCAGCAGCAGGCGTGCATACGGCTTCAGGTAATGCCCTTTTTCCGCCGTAATGGAAAGGCGCTGGACGCCTATGTCGCGATCTGCTTGGGCACCCGCCAGTTGCAGGAACCAGCGCACCGGAGCAGGCTTCAGGCTCAGCATGTAGTTCTCGACACCCACCGCTAGATGCGCATCGTAATAAGAGGGATCGATCGCCAGCAATTTCTCGGCGATCCCCCGGCTGGTTTTGACCGATGCCAATGCGCTGAGATCGCGCTTATCGATCAAGCCGTCAAAATCCGCGCGCAGGCCCAGGACCAGGATGGACGCAAACAATGCATTCTTGTCGCGGGGAGCGGCCGCGAGCGCGCCCGACGCAAGTTGGTCGGCCTTCGTCAGGTCGGCATCGAATACGCGCCGAACCACTGGATCGGAATTGACCTTCTTAGGGCGGCGAAAATTGTCGTCATGCACGAAGAATTCCGACTGCAAAATGTGGAGCCGGTCGAATTCGGCGAACAGATAAGCGGCTGCGTCCGAAACCGGCGCGAGCGGGTCGGCGGGATGCGCCTGCGCGTAATCGCCAAAGGTCTTGTGCGCAGCAGCGAACTGCAAATCGTACATCTGCGCGTAACCTAAATCAAGCCCTGCCGGAGCGCTTCCCAGATCGGCCGCCAGCCACAGGGCTAATGCCGGAATTGCCGCATGAATCATATTTGCGTCATCCACCACTTTAGACGGTTCCCAACACCCTGCGCTACGACGATCTTATGAAATCTTCCACCTGGAGTTAAACAACTGAAAACAGATGAGCATTGCGACTACACTCAGGAGTCACTGACCGGTCACTGACTGCATGTCGCCACTGCGGTGGGTTCGTTTGGTAATTTCGCGTGGTAAGCTTTTTTGGTCGAGGACTACTCAAATGAAGCGCGCATTGGTTGCACTAGTCATCACGGCGGCCGCAATCGTTTCCGTAGGGCGGGTTTCCGCCCATCACTCCTTTGCCGCCACCTACTTTGAAGATAAGACCCAGAAGGTGGAAGGTAAGCTAGTGCAGTTCCTCTATCGGAACCCGCATTCCTTCGTACAGGTGGACGCTCCGGACGAAAAGGGCGCGATGCAGCGCTGGTTCATCGAGTGGGGTGCCAGCGGGCAGCTAGGCCGTCAGGGCATCACGCGCGAAACCCTAAAGCCCGGCGACCATGTGATCGTGATCGGCAACCCCGGCCGGACCGCCGAAGACCACCGCATCCGCATGACGAATATTAGCCGGCCGTCGGACGGATGGAAGTGGGGCGGTACCTTCGAATAGACCTTGCCCTTGCCGGATTCCGCTGAGGTAGCATAAGGAATCCATGCCGACCCCGCAAGCGACGCGCGTGTTGCTGCTCTTGACGGCTGCCCTAGTGATGCCGTCAATTTTGAACGCCCAAGGGGCAGCCGCACGCCGCAGCAGGGCAATTCCCCCAAGAGCCAACATCGACTGGCCGATCGACCTCACCGGGCAGTGGATTGCCGCGGTCACCGACGATTGGAACTACCGTATGATGACGCCCGCCAAGGGCGACTACACGGGTGTCCCTTTAAATGCAGAAGGCCGCAAGGTAGCCGACGCCTGGGATCCCGCTAAGGACGAAGCGGCCGGCGAACAGTGCAAAGCGTACGGCGCTCCCGCCATTCTGCGTTTTCCCGGACGCATTCGATTTTCGTGGGCCGACGCTGGAATCTTGAAACTGGAAACCGATGCTGGCACGCAGACCCGGCTGTTGTATTTCAACGAGCCCGAGAGCCCGGGTGGAGGCTGGCAAGGAGTTTCGCACGCGGCCTGGGATGTCATGGGCAGAAACGGGCCGGTCCGGGGAGGTTCCATGAAGGTGATCACTACCAAACTGAGGCCGGGCTATCTGCGCAAGAATGGCGTTCCATATAGCGATCAGGCTGTCCTGACGGAGTTCTACGACCGCACGACGGAACCGAATGGCGATGGCCGCTTGATCGTGACCAGTGTTATCGAAGACCCGGCGTATCTGGACCAGCCTTACATCACCAACTCTTACTTCAAGAAAGAGAACGACGAATCTGGCTGGAATCCTACGCCTTGTTCCGCCAAGTAGGCGCACCGACAAGAATCCACGATGGATTTGACGCACATACATCTTCTGCTCAATCATTTTCCAACCGTGGGCTTCCTTGTTGGGCTGATTCTGTTTGTTACTTCGCTGGTTTCGAAGAACAATGAACTGAAGCGAGCCGCCCTGGTGATCTTCGTGGGAATCGCGCTCATCGCCATCCCGGCTTATGTGAGCGGCAATGCCGCCGCTGAAGTGCTCTGCGCAGGCGGCCTACGGGCGCCC
>CAZDGT010000140.1:0-1871 GCA_964504905.1 uncultured Bordetella sp.
GCACCAGCGACACAGCCAGCCCGCCGAGGAGCTGCAGCAGCTTCGTCGTCAGCAGTCGCTTGAATCGCTTGAAGTCCCCGTCGTCGATCCGTACCGTCTGCTGCCCGCCGTCCCCCCTCGCCTCGTCAGTCATTGGCATCGCTCAAAGTTGTCAGTCATGCACGGCAGTCAGCCGTCAGCGATCGGCTCTCAGCTAAAGAATCCGCCCCAGTACAGCAGCCCGAATTTGCACAGCGTGCCGAAGATCGCAGCAAACCCGTTGTGCTTTTCGGTGTGCCGCTCACCATGCAGCGCGATGTTGATCGCGACATACAGCCCGGCTCCAACAGCCCAGCCAATCTCCGGCGGTCCCCAAGTCATTCCTTGTTCCCTTTTTCCTTCGCTGACAGCTGAGTGCTGAGAGCCGACAGCTTTTCCTTCGTGGCGTGCCTGGCCGCGACCATCGCCTCCGACAGCGTCTTCTCCGAGCTGATAAACACGTGCCCCAGCAGCCGATCGAACGTCAGATTCTTGAGCAGGTTGTCGAGGTGCACGAAGCCCGGCAGGTACAGATACAACTGTCCGCCCCCGTCCTCGACGTCGGCCAGCACTTCCTCGGCGAACTTCTTCGCTTCCTTCCCCGCCGCCGTGTTCAATTCCGGCGCCCAGCATTCAAGCAGCCGAATCGCCCAGATCAGCGAGCCCCCTTGAATCCGCACCTCGACCGTATCCCCATCGCGCACGCGATTGAGCTTCACCGGAACGCAGAGGCCGACCGGGGGACGACGCAAGGAGGAGGGAGGGGGCTGGAGGTTGGGGGTTGGGGAAGAATTGCAAAATGAAAAATGCAAATTGCAAATTTGCTGTTAGTCGCGGCTATTTGCCGGCAGGCCGCTTGTCGAGCCCCTTTTCCTTAAGCAGCTCGGCCAAGTCATCGACGTGCAGGCAGTCGCACAGGCAGGCACCTGTCGGAATGCCCTGCGTCGGGACAATGCTCCCGTTGCAGTAATCGTTGCCCGGCTTCGCATCAATCAGCGCGCCGAAGGCAGCGATCGTAGTGCCGTCGTAACCAAGAAAGACGACCTTGTCGCCGTTCTTCGCTTCACGTCCGTTTCGATAGTGCATTCGTTGTTTCCCTCTGAATAAAACGCCCGCGGGTGCTCTTAGGGTTAGCGGCCCGCCCCGCGGACTGAGCGGCTTTAACCAGCTACGGCTGGTTTTCACACCACTGTTTCACACCACTGTTTCACACCTTCGCACCGTAAGTCACTTCTGACTTAACGCCGCCGCCTGCTCACGCAAGCGTGCTTGCTCGCACTCCTGCCTGCCGACGCTGATCCCTTCGGCGAGACCGATCAGGTAGCCAACGAACAGCAGCACGGGAATCATGCCCAGCGCGAGCGCATCGACCGTCGACGGTGATAGCCCGCGCCGCTTCATAACTTCTCCTGATGCCGGGCGATCGCTTCGTTGGCCCAGAACATGACTTCTTCGAGTTTGGTGATCGCGATGCTCTGCTCGCGTGAGTTGGGCAGGACGTTATGCAGCAGCAGGGCCAGGTCGCGGCAGCGGCTGCGAATGGTTTCATGCCGCTGCCTGACCAGGTCGCAGGACGGAGCGTGATACGCAAACCGCCCCAGCAGCTCCGGCGGCATCAGCAGCCGCTCGAGCCCCTCGGGCGACAGATCTTCCGCTCGCTCGTTATCCGCCGATCCGTCCATCGTCTTTCCTTCTGCCGCCTACGAGCGCCTCGAGGGACGCAGGCCGTTGGGGTATGAACCCGTGGCCGCGCCCCGTCGAGGCATTGCTCGCCCCCGGACAGGGTCCGGGCGCTTCGTGGCACGCGCTCTAGCGCGTCGCTGGATCAACTGGCATCGTTTTTCCCCTACCCC
>CAZDGT010000141.1:0-10359 GCA_964504905.1 uncultured Bordetella sp.
GGCCAAAAACTTTTTCAGATCGACCCACGCCCCTTCCAGGCGCAAGTTGCCCAGGTGGAGGCCACGCTTTCACGTGACCGCGCACAGTTGGGCCAGGCGCAGGCTAATCTCGCGCGCGATACCGCCAACGAACGTTACGCCAAAGAACAGGCCGATCGCTACGCTGCCTTATTCATGCAGGGTGTTGTCTCGCGCGACGACAGAGACCGTTTCGCCGCCAACGCCGACGCCCTTGGGCAATTGGTTCTCGCCGACAAGGCCGCCATCGAAAGCGCCCAGGCACAGATTCAGGCAGACGCGGCCAATCTGTCCAATATCAAGCTTCAGCTGAGCTTCACCACGATTTATTCAACGCTCGACGGGCGCGCCGGCAACGTCACCATTAAAGCCGGCAACATTGTCACCGCCAACCAAACGGAGGTATTGTCCATCGCCCAGGTGCAGCCCATCTACGTTACCTTCTCGGTGCCTGAAAACCGGCTGGGTGAAATCCAGCGCTACATGGCGGGAACGCGTTTGCCAGTGGAAGCCGCTGGCCAGGACGACCTGGTTCATCCCCAGCGTGGCGTGCTCACTTTCGTCGACAACAATGTGGATAGCACCACCGGCACCATCAAGCTCAAAGGCACTTTCGCGAACGCCGACCGCAAATTGTGGCCTGGCGAGTACGCCAATGTCACTTTGAAATTGTCTACGCAGTCCAACGCACTGGTGATTCCCAACCAAGCTATGCAGACAGGCCAGGACGGCACCTATGTCTACGTTGTCGGCGAAGATCGCACCGTCGATGTGCGCCCGATTACGATCGGGCTGCGCCGCGAAAGTGAGTTGGTCGTCGATAAAGGACTCACCGAGGGTGAAACCGTGGTCACGCAGGGGCAACTGCGCTTAGCGCCGGGTAGCCGCGTGATCGTGCCGGGCGAAGGCGGAAGCCGTGGTAAGCGCAGCATGAACGAAGGCGGCCCAAGCGAAGCCCCCGTCAAAAAGAAGCAGACGTAGCTACTCGACCACAATCGTTCGGTCGAACACTACGTCGAGCGTCGTTCCCTGGTGCAGTTCCACTTCGTTGCCGCGCGAGAGCAGTGCCGTGGCCAGTCCCACCATGGTTCCGGCGCCCGCCCCAATCCCAGCGCCTTTAAAACTGCGATCCGCCAGCGCGCCGATGGCCGCCCCGCTCCCTGCCATGATGGCCACCTGAGCGGCGTCTTTTCCGACGCCGGGCGCCTGCTTCACCATACTCTCGGTGTCGTCCACTTTTTGCCCGGTCTCGCCCGAATCCACTGAGCTCAGGCGCGGAGCGATCTTCACTAGCTTGCCGCCCGTGAACGTCATGGACTCCAGCCGGATACCCAGTTCAGCGCGCCCCTTCACGCGCCCGCTGCGTTTCGCATGCGAAACCGAACCTTGCACATAGGTGCCCGGCGGGATCACGATCTCGTTATTGACCGCCACCGGCGTGACGGTTTGCAAGTAGACCTGATTACCTTCGGACGCCGTGCGCGTGCTGATGGAGTTCAGCATGCGCAGCAGCACATGCGTGCCCTGGGGGATCTCCGCGGCTCCCGCGCCAATACAGAGCAAAACCAACGCGGCGGCGTACTTCATACTGCCACGCTAGCATGTTTTTTCAAGTCCGCGGTCTCGTCCGCGGCCTGTTCGGGAGTGAGCGGTGTCCCTGCCGCCAAGATTTTCCGGGCCGCGATGTGATCGCCAAAGCGATTCACCGAATCTACCGCCAGCAGACGCCGCTGCCGGAAATAGAACACGGAGAACTTGCGGTTCTCAATGCTCCCGCGAACCACTTGTTGATCGTATCCCGCAGACAATCCCGCCATCTGGAAGCGAATCTCGAACTGATCGGTCCAAAACCACGGGACATCGCCATAGGGCGCTGGTTTGCCCGAGATCGTGCGCGCCACGCACTTCGCCTGATCGACGGCATTCTGCACGGATTCGAGGCGCGTCCGCCCGCCCGCAAAGATATTCGGATGATCCGCGCAATCGCCGATCGCATAGATATCCGAGTCGCTAGTCCGCAGAAATTCGTCGACTACGATGCCGTTGTTCACAGTGAGCCCCGCCGCGCCCGCTAGTTCGACGCTCGGAACTACGCCGATTCCTGCCACCACCAGATCGGTGGCGACGGAGCGGCCATCGGTCAGGATCACGGAGTCAGCCCGTATCTCCGCCGCGGAGCTGTTCAATAGAACTTCCGAGCCTTGCCCGCGATGCACATCCAAAAAGAAATTCGACAGCACCGGAGGCACCGCTCGCGCCATCAAACGCGGAGCCGCCTCGATCACCGTCACCGGTTTCCCGGCCATCCGTGCAGCTGCGGCCACTTCCAGCCCGATGAATCCCCCGCCAATCACAACCACACCGTGCCGCGCCTCGGCCAGCCGCAGCTTCAACGTCACGGCCTCATCGAGCGACCGCAGATATAACGCGTGTTCCGCGCCCGGCACCTCCAAAAGACGATTCCGCGCCCCAACCGCCAGAATCAACTGCGCGTAACCAACGGTCCCGCCCCCCGCCAAATGCACGAGCTTCGCGTCACGATTGATCTCGGCCGCGCGGTCACCCAGGATCAGGTCAATGCGGTGCTTCTCGTAATACGCCAGCGCACGCAGAAAAACACTGTCCGCTTCCTGCTTGCCGGTGAGGAAATCCTTGGATAGCGGAGGCCGCTGATACGGCGCATGCGCCTCCTCGCAGATCAGCGTGACCGTGCCCTCGTAGCCCTGCGTCCGCAACGCGGCGGCGCCTTCGAGCCCCGCCTGCCCGCCACCCACGATCACCACGCCCCGCTGCATCGTGTCTGCTAAGTCTGCCGCTCGGGCATCCGCACGATCAGCCCCGCAAGCTGCGGCTTCATGTGGATCTGGCAGCTCAACCGGCTATTCGGCTTGCGTTCTGACGCGGTTGCGCCCAGCATCTCATCCTGCTCTTCGCCGATGGGATCGAGTTTGTCTATGAACTCCGGATCGACATACACGTGGCAAGTGGCGCACATCATCGCGCCCCCGCACTCCGCCACGATACCGTCGATGCCGTTTTTAATGGCATTTTCCATCACGGTAGTGCCCAGGGGCACATCGATTGTAGTGGTCTCGCCCGTGAACGAGATATAAGTTACGTTAGGCATTTTTCGAATTCAGGTGCGGAAGCGCTCGTCGATCTCCACTTGATAGCCGCTCACCAGGCGATTGGTTTCATTCGCCATCCCCACCACCGCCATTAACTCAGCGAACTGCGCGTCTGACATTCCCGCCTTGCGCGCCGCTGCCGTGTGCGAAGCGATGCAGTAGCCGCACTGATTGCTGGTGGAAACCGCGAGATAGACCATCTCTTTCGTCAGCGGATCCAGCGCGCCCGCCGCCATCACCTGCTTGACCGATTCCCACGTCCGCCGCAGCGTCGCCGGATCGTGCGCCAGCGCCTTCCAGAAATTATTGATGTAATCCGTCTGCCGCGTGGCCATGATGTCGTCGTACACGGACTTCACCTCGGGAGGCGCATCCGCATACTCGATATATCCCAGCGTGGCCATATTTAGTTGCGGTTGCCTTGGGGTTCGGTACGCCCGGCAAGGGCTTGGACCACCGGGCCTCCGCACACACCCACGCCGGTGTTCAGCAGCGCGTTCATGAAATTGAACAGTACCGAATACACCGTCTGCTCGGTCACCGGAGCCTTGTTCGGCAGCCGGAAGGAAGCCGGCAGCTCCTTATTGATCTGCAGGCGGACCGAATAGGGCAGCGCACGCCCGCTGCGGTCGCGCTGGTTGGCAAGTTGGATGGGCGTCTGCAGCACCGCGCCGCTGGTGCCATCCACATAGAACTGGCAGCGCGAAAACCACCCCAGGTTGGCCGGATCGGCGGCGTCAAACAGCAGCAGCGGAGCTTGCCGGCTCTCCGCGTTGAGGTCCAGCAGCACGCGCCGCGACTCCTCTTCGAAACGGAACTCGAACCCGGCCTGCCGCGCAATGTTCTCGATGAACTCGCGGTCCAGTTCGAGCAGCAACAATTTATGCGGGCCGGCTTGCAGGACTTGCATTCACCGTTATTCTAGCAGCCGGGCCCGCATATACTGATGGGAAGCCATTCCGATGAGCGGCAGAAGCACAAACGCCAGTTTCTTCTACACCCTCTTGGGGTATCTCGTGATCCTGCTGATCTTGCTTGTGATCGCTTTGATTATCGGTGCGGGGCTGTATTGGTTTGTCGTTATCCCCGGGAGATTTCCGTCAAGCGATGCTTTCGCTAAATGGAGTGGCCTGGCGATGTTTACGCTGGGTACTTTTTGGTGGGTCATAAAGGAGTCGCGGCCGCGCTGGCATAACAAAGCGTTTTGGTGGACGATAGTCACCGTGTTGTTTATCCACATCGCTGGCTTCTTGGTGGCTTTTAGATATGTGGAACATTGGAGAACCTTCCACTTCTTTGTGATCTGCACCATCGAGACGCCCATGATCATGACTCTTCTGAACTGGACCTTCGGGAAGAAACATCACTCGAAAGACGCCCTCGCGCACTCATGAGTCCAGCCAATAGGTTCTTCCGTGCAGTCGGAATGTTTCTCGGAAATGTGGTTACGGCGATTATGGGCTCCACCTTCTTCACCTCCGAGATCTACCGTGTCTTTCCCACTACCACG
The DNA here is from genome assembly GCA_964504905.1 of uncultured Bordetella sp. Lineage (GTDB taxonomy): Bacteria > Acidobacteriota > Terriglobia > Bryobacterales > Bryobacteraceae > Palsa-187. The sequence continues at coordinate 4,657 of CAZDGT010000141.1, forward strand.
CCCTGGGGAGCGCTTCGGAAGGAAACCATTCTGAGCGCCCTAGCGGCCTTCGGTTTGGGGTACTTCGTTTACTACAAGTGGCGGCCAGCTTCATCCAAATGGATTTTTGTGGCCGGTCTTACGTGGTTGGGATGGGGAGCCTTAACCTTTTGGTTGGGCGAGCGAAACCTCCGGGTCGTTAGTGCGGACCGTTCGATTTATTGGGACTTGTCTGGCACCGGTTGTAATGATTTCGACGGTCAGAGCTGCTTGGACTACATTAACTACACGCTCGTGTCGTTGCGGACGATCTTCTATTCCGCTGGTGCCTTCTGTTGTTCGCGCCTCGGAACGCCTTCATTTCAGGGCATCGGAAAGGCTCTCCCAACCCCAATGACACCGGTCGACCTAGCTGCGGCTACCGCTGCAATAGACGATCCATCGGACTCGCAAGGCGACGGTCGATTGTCGAACGGTTCCGAGGAACCTGAATGACTGAGCGTCAGAGGATGTTGGCGGGCGAACTGTACGACCCGCTCGACGCGGAGCTGACTTCTGCCCGTGAGCGAGCACGCGACTTTTGCCAGGCCCTCAATGCCACTCGCGAGGCGGAGCAGGAAGTGCGCCGCCGCATCCTGAGCGAACTCTTCGCCAAGGGTGGCGAGACCGTAATCATGCAGCCGCCCTTCTATTGCGACTACGGCTCGAACATCGAGCTCGGCCAACGCGTGTTTTTCAATTTCAACTGCGTGGTGCTCGACGTGTGTCCGGTGCGTATCGGGGATTTCACGCTCTTCGGCCCGGCGGTGCAGATCCTCACCCCGATGCACCCGTTCAACGCCGATCTGCGGCGCAAGCAGGAGTTTGGCAAGCCGGTCGAAATCGGGTCGGATGTTTGGGTGGGCGGCGGAGCGCTGATCCTCCCCGGCGTGCGCATCGGTTCGCGAACCATCATTGGCGCGGGCAGCGTGGTCACGCGCGATATCCCGGATGGCGTCCTCGCCGCGGGCAATCCCTGCCGCGTCATTCGCGAAATTGCGGAGTGACGAAAGACACAATGCCCCCCAAAGCCCTGGTCCTTTTCGATATCGATGGCACGTTGTTGCGGCGCGCGGGTCCGCATCATCGCGAGGCGCTGGCCGTCGCCATCAAGAAAGTCACTGGGATCGCAAGCACCACTGACGGCATCGCGGTTGCCGGCATGCTCGATCTCGACATCCTGACCGCCATGCTGCGCCGGGAGGGCGCCTCCCTCGCGCTTATCCGCCGCAAGATGCCGGAGATCGTCGATCACGCGCAGCGCGTCTACGTGCACACCTGCCCCGATCTGCGCCGCAAGGTCTGCCCCAGCGCGCGCCTGCTCCTCTATAAGTTGTGGCGGCGCGGCATACCGGCCGGACTCGTCACCGGCAACCTTACCCGCATCGGCTGGACCAAGATGGAGCGCGCCGGATTGCGCCGCTACCTGCGCTTCGGCGCTTTCGCGGAACTGGCTCGCGACCGCGCGGGCTTGGTCGAGATCGCGCTGCGGCACGCCCGCCGCGAGGGCTGGATCGATCGTACGAGTCCGGTGTCGCTGCTCGGCGATCATCCGAATGACATCCGCGCCGCCAAGGCGCACGGGGTACGCTCGGTTGCAGTGGCCACGGGCCTCGTTGGATCAGAGGAACTGGCGCGCCATTCGCCCGACATCTTAGTTCCGGACATGAGCGCGCTCTCGCTGGAGATGCTGATCTCATAGGGGCGGCTCCCTTTCCGCAGCTTTGCCAAACGGGAGTATTGCACCCTTCCCTGTTGTGGTAGCATGGGAGTGCTTTCATGGGAAACCTCCTCGAAGCAAACCCCCACCAACGGAGTTGAAGACAATCACCGAATGAGTTTTACCGTATTCCTGGGCAACTTGCCCGCTTGGGTAACAGCGGACGATATCAAGGGCTGGCTGAGCGCCGAGAACTTGGTCGCGGACGCAATTAAAGTAATCCGCAATCCCGAAACGCAGGAGTCCAAGGGCTTCGCGTTTATCGACGCGCCGAACGCTGAGGAAATGAATTCCATCATTCGCCGCTTCGACCGGGCTCCCCTTGAGGATCGCTTGCTGCGCGCCAATCCGGCCCAGCCGCCCAAGCCGAAAGGCCACACCGGCCCAGGGTCGGGACCGCCCAGTGGCCGCTCGAACGGTGGCCCTATGGCTTCCGGAGGGGCTCCCGGCGGTGCGTCGACTTCGAGTGGGCCGCAGGGACAGGGCGCCATGAGTGACCGTCCTCCGCGCCGCGCACGAAAGCCGGCCGGAACGGGTGGCGGCATGCGGCGTCAAAGCGTGGCCGAAGGGCCGCAAAGCGCCTTCGCCGAAGAGCTGGCCAAAGCTCTTTAGCTGGCGGTAGAGGCAACCGCATTTTCTTGCGCGTTTGACGTGTGCCTTTAGGGGCTCAGTTTCGGTGATATACTGAAACCCCTAAAGATTGTGATCGATCTGCTCCTTATCCGCACTTTTTTTGTGGCCGTCCTGGCGTGTGCAGCGTTTTTCCTACATCCCTTTAACTTGGATGGACCGGTGTCCGCAGCCGTGGGCGCCCTGGTGGGCGCGGGCGTTGTGTTGTTCGAATTCCGCATCCGGCAGGTCAGCCTGAAGCGCCTGATCGGGGCGGCGTTCGGCAGCGTTCTGGGCATTTTCGGCGCTTATTTGATTTCTCTGGTGCTGGATCACGCCGTTCCTCACAACACCAACACTGTTCCTTTCATCGAAGTCGCCTTATTGGCTTGGATGACCTATTGCGGGCTTGTGGTAGGCGCGGCCAAGGGCGACATGCTCAATCTGGCGGCGCTCGGCGGCTTGTTCGGCGGCGAAGCCGCGTCGTCCAAACACTCTTTCAAGATTCTCGATACCAGCGTGATCATCGACGGGCGCATTGCCGACATCGTCGAAACCGGCTTCGTTGACGGAGCACTGGTGATCCCGCAGTTCGTGTTGCATGAGCTGCAACTCGTGGCGGATTCCTCGGATTCTATGAAGCGGAACCGTGGGCGGCGCGGGCTGGACGTCTTGCAGCGTATTCAGAAGATGCCGCAGTTGACGATTCAGATCGTCGAGGACGATTTTCCGAACGTCCGCGAAGTCGATATGAAGCTGATCGAGCTCGCGAAAGTTTACGCGTGCAAGATCGTGACCAACGATTTCAACCTCAATAAAGTCGCGCAACTGCACGGCGTCGAAGTGCTGAATATCAATGAGCTGGCCAATGCACTGAAGCCCATTGTGCTGCCCGGCGAACTCATGCGCGTCTTCATTCTCAAAGAAGGCAAGGAATACAATCAGGGCGTCGCGTATCTGGACGACGGCACGATGGTGGTTGTCGATAACGCGCGCAAGATGATTTCGAAGACCATCGACATCGCCGTCACCAGTGTTCTGCAGACCACCGCCGGCAAGATGATTTTCGGGCGCTTCGACGATCGTGTTCACGCCGTGCACACCGCGGGGCACAACGCCTTACCAGCCAAAGATAGCGGTGGCGCCGATCTTAAACCGTCCCACCAGTTACAATCGTAAACACCACCATGAAAGTCTCCGTTATTCTTCCCGCCGCGGGCCTCGGGACGCGGATGGGCCGGGAAAAAGCCGGCACCAGCCGCAAACAATTTATGCTGCTGGAAGGCGCCCCGATTCTGGTGCACACCACCCGCAAATTCGCGCATTGCCCATCGGTCTCCGAGATCGTTGTGGCTTTGCGGGGCGAAGATCTGGAGTGGGCGCGCGGCTTGATCCAGCAACAGCATTTGCCCAAACCCGTGCGCTTCGTCGAAGGCGGCGATTCCCGGCAGCAATCGGTGGAAAATGGACTGGCCGCGCTCGCGCCCGATACCGATCTGGTTGCGGTGCATGACGCCGTGCGCCCCTTCATCGATACCGAGATGGTGGAACGCGTGATCGCCGAAGCCGCTTCTACCGGCGCGGCGATCGTCGGCATCGTACCCGTGGATACCGTCAAGCGCGTGCACAAGAACAAGATTCGCGACACGCTGCCGCGGGAGCATCTGGTACTGGCGCAGACTCCGCAAGTGTTCCGTTTCGATCTGCTGCAGCGCGCGTTTGAGAGTGCGCGGCGCGATGGTTTCACGGGAACCGACGAGGCGAGTCTGGTGGAGCGCCTGGAAGAAGTGGAAGTAAGCGTCGTGCAGGGCAGCGACCGCAATATAAAGATCACGCGGCCGACGGATATGGAACTCGCGCGCCTGTTCCTCTCGGAAGAGATCGAGCGGCGGAACGCGTCGTGACGCCTGTCGTGACCCATGCTGAGTTTCGCACCGGCCTGGGCTGGGATGTCCACCGCATCGCCGCCGGGCGGCCTCTCATTCTGGGAGGCATCACCATTCCTTCCGATTTTGGTCTAGAGGGACACTCCGACGCCGACGTCTTGCTGCATGCCGTGACGGACGCGCTGTTGGGAGCCGCCGCGCTCGGCGACATCGGCATGCACTTTCCGGATACCGATCCGCAGTGGAAGGGTGTGGCAAGCGCGCGATTTTTGGAGCACGCCGTTGCGCTGGTGATGAAGGCGGGGTTTTCACTCGTCAATGTGGATACGACGGTGATTTTGGAAAGACCGAAGCTGAAGAATTATCGTGAAGCGATTCGTGACTCGCTGGCGAAATCGTTAGCTCTTCCGCTGGACCGCGTGTCCGTGAAATTCAAGACCGCGGAAGGCGTCGGGCCCGTAGGTCAAAGCCTCTCCGCCGAAGCGCAAGCCATCGTCACCATCGCGCGCTGAAATCATTGACATCCACTATCGAATGTGGTAAGAGTACTCCAAGTCAAAAAAGTTTCCATACACTTTGGGTGATACAGTTGGCTTCCGCCAGCTAACCGCAACACAGAAAGTAGGATTTCGCTATGCGCTCTAGCCCTGTCCGCTATTCTTTGCAAGCGATCGTTTTTGCCGCGCTGTTGTCTGCTTCTCACCTCAGCGCGCAGGTAACCACGGCCGATATTGTGGGCACGGTCACCGATCCCACCGGGGCTGTTCTACCCAACGCCAAGATTACTGTGGAGAATCTCGCCACGGGGGGTGTCCGAACAGCCTTGAGCGGGAGCACTGGGGACTATGTGTTCACGCTGCTGCCCATCGGCCGCTACAGCGTCAAGGCAGAGGCTACGGGGTTCGGAAACTGGAGCGTTGCCGAAGTGGTCTTGGCCGTGGGCGACCGGCTGCGCCTGGATGTTCATATGGAAGTTGGACAGATCGGGCAGTCCGTGGAAGTTACGGCCCGGACCCCGGCCCTGCAGTCCGATAGTTCCTCGATAGGCACGCTCGTCAACGAGCGGGCGGTGCAGGATCTGCCTCTCAACGGCCGAAACTTTGTACGCCTGGCGACCCTGGGAGCCGGAGCGAACGAAGGCACCTCCAATGGCCTCGCGACCGGGAACAGGCCGGACGATCGACGGCGCAATTCCTCTTTTCAGGTGAACGGGCAATCCGATAACCGTAACAATTTCCTGATTGACGGCATGGACAACAACGAGCGTTTCATTGGGACCATCATCGTGCGGCCCTCCATTGACGCGCTGGCGGAGTTCAAGCTGGAAACCAACCTTTATTCCGCCGAAGTAGGACGCACCGCGGGCGGCGTGATCAACGCAGTCACCAAGTCGGGCACCAACACCCTCCATGGGTCGCTCTTCGAGTTTTTCCGCAACGAGAAAGTGGACGCCAAGAACTTCTTCGCCCC
>CAZDGT010000142.1:0-3816 GCA_964504905.1 uncultured Bordetella sp.
AACATTCTTTGCCAACGGCGATCCAGACGAGCAACCGATGATGCGGCTGAAAGGCTCTGCCGATGGTCTGCCGCCGCTCTCGCCCGGACAATGCGCTACGCTGGCCTGCATGCTGGAAGCGACCGCCCCCAAGCCAGGCAACGTGCATCGCGGCGCAGATTTTGAAGACGTGACGTATTTCGATTTTCTGGCGAGCGCGCTGGCCATTGGCCCGGCGATTGATGTCGCCTTCCAGGGGATTCCACGGCTGGGACGGACCATTGCCTACGCTGTGGCGCTGACGCAGCGGATGGTGGCCACAAACACCAACCTGGGTGCGATCCTGTTGCTTGTTCCCCTGGCCAAATCCGCTCCCAAGGACGGCCGGCCGATTACGTCCAAGTCCGTCGGCGAACTGTTATGGCAATTGACCACGAGCGACGCTGAGGCGGTATACGCGGCCATCCGCGCTGTTCAGCCGGGCGGGCTGGGAGAGGTCAAAGAAGCTGATGTTGCGGGCGCATCGCCGCCAGATCTCCTGGCGGCGATGCGGCTGGCGGCCGATCGTGACCTGGTCGCCCGGCAATATGTCACGAATTTTGAAAATCTGTTCAATCAGGTCGTGCCGTGGCTGGAGGAAGGGATCAAGCAAGGCTGGTCGCTGGCAGATACAATTGTGTGGACGCATTTGCGGCTGATGAGCGCCTGCCCCGACAGCCTGATCGGACGCAAATGCGGACCCGAGGTAGCCCGCCAATCGGCCGATCATGCGGCAACCGTCCTGGCGGCGGGTCAGCCCGGTGAGAACGAATACTACGAAGCGCTGGCCGATCTGGACTTCTGGCTGCGGGCCGACGGCCACCGCCGCAACCCTGGCACAACCGCCGACATGATCGCCGCGGGCCTGTTTGTGGGATTATGGAATGGCGTGATCCAGCCGCCATTCGATATGAAACTGCGGTTGCCGGAATAGGAAACCGGTACCCCAAGATTGAACTATGAAAAGTCACTAAGGGGCGAGCGAAAAATAACATCGGTTTTTCCAGTCCCTCACCTTGCCCTCTCCAATAGTGTTCGGCACGCTGCTTTGGCAGGGGAAGGATTCGTTGATTTTATACGACGAGAGGAACGAACGGGAACCATCGGGGCAGGCAATTGGTGGGTGGGCTGCCGAGCGCGCACGGCGGGTGCGGATTAGCCCGCGCGTTCTTTCAACCTTGCCAGGTGGGCCGCGAATTCCTCGTCGTCCACCCAGCCTAACAGATAGAACTGGATCGTTTCGAATGTCCGCTTCGTCTGCTTCGATCCGGTGCGGATGGTGATCAGCAGGCTCACAATCAAGGCCGCGTACATCTGAATCGCGATGCCGGTCAGGGGTGCGCGGCAAATATCTATGGCGCGAAAGCTGCGAAGACTGTAGAACATGGACAAGAAGGTTTCGCATGTTCCCTTTGCTGCATGGAGAGCGTCATGGAATCGTCGTCGAGTTTGCCCAGGTTGGATCGTGCTGCGTTGCGCGCCAGGTTGCTCTCGGAGTTCGAGCGAACGGTCGAGGCGGTTGCCGATGCCGTGGACAATGCGCCTTCCGGGCGCGTGATCCGCGACAGTGAGGAGCCAGCCCGCGTGGTCTTGGACAAATTCCGGGCCACGGCCTATGAAGCGGCCTTGCAGGCCAAGGTGGATGCGGCGGAAGCCGCTTTTTCCCCCTCCGAAGAACGCCACGACCGGAAAGCCCCTGCGTCATAAGGGTCGTCAGCAGCGCAGCGTGTTGACGGTGAATGGCCGTGTGCAGTTGGGTCGGATACGTTGGCACGACGCTCAGGAGGGGAGCCAAACCCCGCTGGACAGCGTGCTGGATGAGGTCGAGCGGGCGATCAGCGAAGGTGTACGTGAGATGGCCTGCCGACTGAACCGCGGCGTCACGGGCTTTCAGCAGGCGGCGGAGAACCTGGCCCGCACCGCGCATCTGAATGTCAGCAAAGAGACGCTGCGTCAGCTAGTCGAGCAAGAGGGGCGGAGCGTGATGGAAGCCCAACGTCGCGGCGTGTTAGCTCCGGACTGGGAAGCCAAAGATTGCCAGGCGGAGTCTGGCACGACGCGTGTATACCTTGGTGCGGATGGCGTGATGGTGCCGCTGGTCACGGATGCCGAGAAGCAAAAGCGGCGGGCCGCGGTGAAAAAGAAGCGACAGCAATGTGGTCGCAAATGCCGCCCGTTGCCGGCTCGCAAGACGGGCGCCGACCAGTCGTATAAGGAATTCAAAGTGGTCATCTTCTATGACGAAGAACAAACGCGACGGTATGTTGCCGGGACCAGTGGCGATCACGCCGTCGCCGGACGGATGATGCAACGCATGGCCACGCAGATCCGACTGCCGGAAGCCCAGGAGAAAATCGGCCTCGTCGATGGGTCTCCGTGGATTCGCAACGAGATCGAATTGCACGGTCTGGTAGATGCGTTGGGCCTGGACTACTACCACCTGCGTGAGAACGTGCAGAAGGCCAGGCTAGCTGTGTATGGAGCAGACCCGGCCGGCGAGACGTGGAAGGCTGAAGTCATGGGATTGTTCTACGAGCATGGGTACGACGCCGTGTGGGAGAAACTCGTGCCGTGGCGTACGGCCTTGCGCGGCGGCAAACGGGCCGCAGCGGATGGGCTGATGGGATACATCGCCGAACGACGCGAGATGATTCGCTATCCCGAGTTCCGTCAACGCGGCTGGCAGATCGGCAGCGGCCCCACCGAAGCCCAGTGCAAGGCGTCAACCCAGCGACTGAAAGGCCGCGGCAGACGCTGGGACCGCCTCAACGCCGAAGCGGTCATGGCGCTCGATTGCTTGGACAGCAGCCACGCCTGGAACCAATACTGGACAACCCTCGACCCGCAAAGGAATTAACCCCGCCAGAATCCCCGGCCACGCACAAGATATCAAATTGGTTGTGAATCGCCACGGTCCGGCTACAATGATTGTTCTGCGGCCTTCACCTTCTCCCATACGACCCCGGATTGGCGCGGCAAGAAGCCGGCTGGCGACGTCGATGAGTGAACTCCACCATGAGTGCGGCGTTGCGGCCATTTATCATTTGCCAGGGCATGAGCCGAGTCGGCTCTGTCCGGAGCAAGGTCCCAGCGAAGTTTCGCGGTTGATTCCGCGGATGCTGCTGGATATTCAGAACCGCGGCCAGCTTTCGGCCGGGATGACCAGCTTCAATCCCGACCGCAATCAATTGATCGACACGTACCGAAATCTGGGGGGCGTCAGCGAAGTCTTCCGCATGAGCCGCCGGCGGAAGTACGAAAAGTTGATGAACGAATATTCCGGCCGGGCAGCCATCGGCCACGTGCGCTATGCCACCTGCGGCTGCGACGACCGCAGCTATGCACAGCCTTTCGAGCGCCACCACCTGGAAAAGCACAAGTGGTTCAGTTTTGCCTTCAACGGCCAATTGGCAAATTATGACATTCTGCGCGACCAGCTCCTGGCCGACGGCGACCATCACCTGGCTCGGGAGACGGACACCGAGATCATAATGCATGCCATCAGCCACGAGCTGTCCGGCGATCGGCGGCCGACTTTGGTGGAGTTGTTCCGCAACATCGCCCGTCGCTTTGACGGGGCCTACAACATCGTCTTCTTGAATTCACTCGGCGATATGGTCGTCGCACGTGATCCTCTTGGCATCCGGCCGCTGTGCTACGCCAAAGAAGGCGGGCTGTTCGCCGCCGCCAGCGAGAGTGTGGCGCTGCTCAATCTGGGCTACAAGCCCGAATCGATCAAGTCGCTGCTCCCCGGTCAATGCATCACCATCTGTGACGGCCTATTTGAGGTGCAAACCT
>CAZDGT010000143.1:0-2507 GCA_964504905.1 uncultured Bordetella sp.
GGTGGGACTGGCGTATCCTATGTGAAGAATGCCCATTGAGTTTCGTAACGTGTCCGCTGGGTCTCTGCGGGGATTGACTGTCAGTGCGCCCGCCGGCGCGATCATCGGCGTGATCGGCGGCAAGAACTCCGGCGTTTCGGAGCTATTGAAGCTGGCCTGCGGCGTGATGCAACCGGAGCAAGGCGAAGTGAACGCGGGAGCCCAGCGGCGGCTGATCGAACTGGGAGATCCGCTGAATCTTGCGCCATCGGATGTGCTGGCGCTGGATCAAGCGCTGGCCACGCAGGACGCGCTGGTCCGCACGCGAACGCTGCTCGGTCTCGACCGTTTGCGGCGCGCGGGCACCACGATCCTTCTGGCGTCGCACGAAGACCGGCTGCTCGAAACACTCTGCGATGAAGTGTGGTGGCTGGAGGCGGGCGAACTCGCGGCCAAAGGCGACCCGAAGGAGACCATGACGCGGTACCGGCGTTTCGTGGCGGATCAAGTGCGGAGTTGGGGCGAGACCATTCCGCCGCGGCTCGCTCCTTCCGCGCGGCGAGGTGACGGACAGGCAGAAGTACTCTCTATCGAGACTCTCGGCGCCAACGGCAAGCCCACCATTGTGTGGAAGAGCGGCGAGTACGTGAGCGTGCGCGCGACGGTGCGCTTCCATGAAGCAGTGGCAGAGCCGGTGATCGGCATGCTGATCCGCACGCAGATCGGTTTCGAAGTATACGGGACCAACACCGAGATGGAACAGGTGCCGGTCGGCCCGCGCAAGGCAGGCGAGACGGTGACGGTGGTGTTCCAGTTCCTTTGCGACCTGTGCCCGCAGTCCTACACGCTGACGCTGGTGGCGCACGATCCCGATGGCACCGCGCACGACTGGCTCGACGACGCGGTTGCCGTCACCGTGGCGGATGAACGCGGGACGCCGGGCGTAGCAAACCTGCGAGCGAAGGTGAGTGTCGAGATGCCGAAGCAAGAGACTCCGACGGACCTCGCTACTTAGATTCGAGCAGGAAAGTGGGGGCGAGGCCGGAGAGCGTGGAGAAACCCGACGAGCCGGCGACGTGCAGCCAACTCGAAGCTCCGTGGATCTTGCCGCCGAAGAAATGCGGGTGGACTTCAACCTGCATCTCCTTCATGACAAGGCTCCCGTATTGCAGCAGCGGGAAGACAGCGCGCGCGGGGTCGGCTACTTCCTGCACCACGTATGGGCTGCGCATCGCTTGGCGCAGAGCTTTTTCCCAACCTAGTTCGTCGAGCTCGGCGCCGCGGAAAGTGTTCTGATCCGAGGTATCGTCGTTGGGCTTCAGCACCAGCTTGTTGCGGTGCTTCATGACGAAGTCCGGTAGATCCACCTTGTGATTCTTGTAGGTCGTCTTCGCGGCCTGCACGATGCGGGTCCAGGGGATAAATTCTTTGATCGCATTACGCTCGGCCGCCGGGAACTTGCCGGTGATGGCGTCGTCCGTCAGCAGATCGAACATGCCGCGCTTGGCGGCGACTTCCGAACGGAAGCTGTTCACCATGCACACGGCACGGTCTTTGTAGGCGCGCACGAGAGCGTGATTCAGGTCGAAACGCACCAGGAATTCGTGCACGCGCACGCAACGGTAAACGATATCGATCTCCAGGTCGCCACGGCGCAACCGTCCGTTCTTGTATTCAAGCTGTTCGGGCGAGACCACTTCGGCCTGGAATCCGTCGCGGCGCAGATGCTCGGCCAACAATGCGTTCTCGCTCGAATCAGCGGGCTGGAACGGCGCGCGCGATTCCACAAACACAATGGAGGGCTTTTTATTCTTGCCGCCAAATTCTTTGTAGGCCCGCAGAATCGCCTGCGTCAACGCCTTGGAGCCGCCGAGTTTCCCCAGCTTGTGCTTCTTGCGGAATTCCTTGACGGGAGGCGCGTCGAAGTAGATGTCGGCCAGCATGTCGCCGTAGACCACGCTCGATGGCGCGCCGACGCGGTGCCCCACAAACTGCGTGGAACCGTTATGCAGATTCGCATCCAACAATCCAGCAAGCGCGTGCGAAGAGTATCCGGGCTCCACCGCAGCGAGCATGCGCTCGGCGGGAAGCAACTGCATCCGCGAAAGCAGCGCCGGAGTCGCCAACACCATCTGTTCGGTCCGCTCGATAGCGGAAAAAATCGTGGACGCGGCTTTGCCGAGCGCGGCGTAGTCGCGAGTGGTGAGAAAGTGCGGCCGCAACACCGGTGACAGAGGCCGGCTGACCAGCTTCTCGGCCCGCAGGCGCGCTTGCAGCGCCTCGGCCCAGGCCAAGTCAATGTACGGTTCACTTTCGATTAATTTGTGATAACGGGCTGTCGCCTCGCTCACTAAACTCATGTTGGCTGAAGGCTAGTATCGCACGCGCCTGCAAGGATTGGAAAGCGAATGAGCCTTAGTTGACTGATAATAAATGACTTATAGGTACGTCAAAATTACCGCTGGTTCTGCTTCAGCACCTTTTTGCGGAGGCGGATGGATTTGGGCGTCACTTCCACTAATTCGTCG
>CAZDGT010000144.1:0-5869 GCA_964504905.1 uncultured Bordetella sp.
AGTCACTAATTTCAGCATACTTGAACTTATGTTCCGCACAACTGCCCAAAAAATGAAGGTTATTTCACCTTTGGTGGAGAGTGACCGGCGATCACAGCACCAAAACCGGGTGATAGAGGTGCGGCAGCCTAGCCTCTCCAATGGCCACCAACTCCCCCTGCGGGGTTACGGCCTTCACATAGCGGCTGTCGGCACTCGCTTGAAACGGGGAGACACGAAAGTCGCGGCCGTTGCGTATTTGCCCGGCGGTAATCGTGTCTACAAGTTCCGCCGGAAAGGCTGGCAGCAACTGCGAGGCCGGGATGAGAGCTTCGCCCAGCCGGTCTTCCTGTGCCAGGAGCGCCAGTTCCTCAAGGGTCCGCGCCTGCTCGATCTTGAAATCCCCAGACGCCATCCGCCGAAGCGATTTCAGGAATGCACCGCAACCCAGGGCCTGCCCTGCGTCATGGGCGACGCCGCGCACATAGGTCCCAGCCGAACAATGCATACGGATGGTGGCTTCGCAGCCCTTTACCTGGAGGACAGCGAGATCGTAAATCTCGACAGTCACGGGCTTTAGCTCCACAGGCCGGCCCTTGCGAGCCAGCTCATAAGCCGGCCGCCCCGCAATCTTCTTTGCTGATACCGGAGGCGGAACCTGGGAGATCTCGCCGCGAAACCGGTCCAACAGGGATTCTAATTCTTCCCGTCGCAGCGTTACCGGAGTCTCCGCTGATGTTGGCGAACCATCCATGTCGTAGCTGTCGGTTGAATAGCCGAAATGGATAACACCCTCATAGATCTTGTCGTTTCGCGTAAAAAATTGCGCCAGTCTTGTCGCCCGGTTCATGACCAGGGGCAGCACCCCGGTGGCGCCGGGATCGAGAGTCCCTAAGTGCCCGATCCTGCGCGTGCCTGCGAGACGCCGCATCTTGCCGACCACGTCATGCGAGGTCCAGTCACGCGGCTTGTCTACGATAATAACTCCGTCCACCTAAGGTTAATTTAGCAGGTACCCCTTAAGGGTCGTCCCGTTAAGATGGAGTCGGAGGACTTTGTGAGGAAATATATCTCAGCTCTATTACTATGCGGTTCCGCCGCGCTGGTACGTGCCGACTTTACTTATCAGGAAACCACTCAGATGACCGGGGGCTCCATGATGGCAATGATGCGGGCATTGGGCCCCCTGGCACGGGGAGCACGCGATCCCATCGTTTCGACGCATATTGTCAAGGGAAACCGCATGGCGACTATCACCAAGGACCGCGTTAGCGTAATCGACCTGGACAAGGAAAGCATCACTACTATCGACAACGCGAAGAAGACGTACTCGGTGATGACCTTCGCCGAGATGAAGCAGGCCATGGAAGACGCCGCCAAGCGTATGCAAGGCCATCGCAAGAATGACAAGGGCGAGGATGTCCAGGCACAGTTCAAGATTTCCGCGAAAGCGACGGGACAGACACGGACCTTGCAAGGTCTGAACGCCAAGGAGATGCTGATCACCATGGCGATGGAAAGCAAGAACGCCACGACGGGCGATTCCGGCGCGATGGAAATCACGACCGATGCCTGGTACGCTCCGGTTCCGGGCTACGGCGAGGTGAAAGAATTCCACAAGAAAATGGCGCTAAAGCTGGGCAGCACATTCGGCTCCGGGATGCAGCAAATGGCGCAGATGGCGGCCATGCAGGGCGGACAAGGCAATATGGGCGCGGGTATGGAGCAGGTGGCTAAAGAACTTGCCAAGATCGATGGCGTCCCTGTGGAAAGTATCGTCAAGATGGGCGCGAGCGGAGCCAGCGCGGCCGGTGCGTCGTCTTCCGCCAAGCCTCAGCCTGAGGAGAAGGAGTCGGGCTCAACTTCAATCGCGGGAGCGGCGTTGGGAAGGCTAGGCGGCTTCGGGCGGCACAAGAAGGACGATCAACCCAAGGAAGATACCGCACCACAGCAGGGCTCGGGGACTCTCATGGAAATGACGATGACGTTGACCACCTTCACCTCCGGCCCGGCCGACGTTTCCAAATTTGAAGTTCCGGCGGGTTACAAGCAGACGGAACCGGACATGCGTCGTCCGCCGCGTTAGTCGCCTTGTTTTTCGTACTTGCGGGCGAAGAGAGCAAGATCCATGGCGCTGACTGCAGCCATCGCCTGCCGGAATGCCTGAGGGTTGGGCAGCGGCCCGACGAGCACGCGGAACAGATTCTCGTTCGGGCCGGGGGCGATAAACGACGCTAATCCGTGGTTTCTTAGCCCTTCGACCAGCAGTCTCGCCATGCCTCTGTCTACTGCCGCGACTTGCAGATATACTTTTCCTATGGTCGGCTCCGCGAACAGCGGCAGCGTAGTCTGAACAGGACCTCTCGCCAGAGGGGACACGATGGATGCGCTGGGAAGCGGTGCGGGGAGCGGCGGTGGAGGCGCCGGGATAGCCGGAGCCAACAGCACCACGTTCGTCGTGGCGACGCTCCTACCCATCAGGTATGCCAGTGACGCACATACAGCCACGGCAATTACCCCGACGAACAGCCAGCTCGCGATCTGGGCCCGTCCGAGGACGATCTCGAACTCATTGGCCGCAGCCTGTCCCTCAATGTCCGATTCCGGACGCGCACCTTCCGAAGTCCAGCTTTCCAGCTTCAAGATACTGGTCATCACACTGACTATCGGCAAGATAGGATCGGTGCAATAGTGCCGGATCGCGGTCCGGAAAACTACAAATTCCGCTTTAGAAAGCTGCAGATATGGAAGCCATCCAGGAACTTGAAGGGTGTTTCTCCCAGGGTGTAATGGCCACAGGGCAGAACCACAGCCTTGTAGTCCATCTTGAGTTCCCGTGCTTTGGCAATTACCTGCTCTGAAAACCGCAGTGGAAACGTCGTATCGTAGCGCGCGTAGATGAACAGCGACTTTTTCTTGAGCTTGGCGTAGCGCTCGATGTAATGCGGCGGGCTGATGACCATCCAGGCGTCGCGCAGTTGTTCCAAGGTGACTTCGGGCTCCAAGCTTTGCCGAATGTGTTGCGAGGAGAGGCCCTCCCATACGACGTCCGCAAAATACGTGGAGCAGTGATTGAAAACATTTACCTGAATGCGCGGATCGTGAGTGCTGGCCAGGAACGCGTAGCAGGAACCAAGGCTGGTGCCGACAATGCCGACCCGCTCGAAACCTTCGGAAACAAGCCAGTCGACTGCGCTGCGGGTGTCAATCACTGCCTGGCGCGTGGCATCGATGGTGCGGGCAATGTTCGAGGAGACGGCGTAATCCGCACGTGTGAGCTCAGCCGGCATGCGGTAATCGTGATACGGCGGACTGAGCCTTAGGGCGGAAATGCCAAGTTTGGCCAGCCCCACGCAGAGCGCGTTGTGCTGTGTGGCCGATGCATTCCAATGGGGCAGAACCAGTGCCGCCACCCTCCGTGAGCCTGGCTTATGCTGTGCGGGAAACCACTGGGCATGAACCCGGTTATTTTCCGGATGCGGCGTTTCCACCGCGCTGGTAAAGCGCAGGAGGTTCCCGGTGAGCTCGAAATCCACCGGAGGGTCATAGGCAAAAAACTGATCGCTGGATTCGAGTGCGGCCCGGTTCAAGAGGCGCAGATAAGAGTGGGAATCGTGCCCGTTCTGGGGATGATCGCGCGAAACCGGCCAATCGCGGGTCCATTCGAGACCCCACTCGAACGGCCGCACAATGCGGTCTGTGGCGCGGGAGCACAGGCGGTCCTCCCAGTCATACATCCATTTCGCGTAAAGTTTTCGCATGCTTGAAATCGGTTGGGGATACACTTCTATTTTAGGGGAGGACGGCGGGGCAGGAAGAGTACGCCACAATCAGGCGGCTGCTTTCACCAGCGATTCCGACCTGCGCGCCCGGCTGCAAGCGCAGGATATCAAGCAATGCGGGCGGGACGGCCAACATGATTGAGCCTCTCTTGGGGGGCCGACAATAAAAAAAGGTGCGCCGCCTCCGAGAACGACGCACCCAAGGAGTTTCCCACGCCGCTCCCTCGCGGGATGCCTGCGCAGCAGGAAAAAGTACAAGGAGAAAGACTAGTTCACATTCGTTCGCGATGCCGCGCCATTGGCCGCGGCGGAGTTCGCCTGCGTACGGAATTCGTATTGCTGGATCTCAATGGCTACCTGGCCCTCTTCAAAACGCACCACGCGGCCGCGCGCCACGAGTTTCAGAGGCACCTGATTGTTGAGGTGCACCGGCCAGCTGATGGCCAGCTCCAGGCGGCGTCCGGGGAGCAGCAGATGTTCGGACGTGAACAGCACGCCGGAACTGGAAATGTTCAAGGTCTTGCCTTCGCCGGTTTCTTCGCCCCCGCGCTTGTTCAAGACCCGAAAGCGGACGTCACGCTCGATCGCAAATCGATCCGAGTTACGCCGGTCGGACTGCAGTTTTTCGGTCAACCTCAACGCGCTCACCTCGCTTACGAGTTTCGCGTTCCTGGCGTGTTCTCACAATAGAGTGGCAGGCCCATTCGCAGCCAGTACTAAGGCTTTCGAGCTCTGGTACGGGCCTCCTAAGCCAGGATTGTCGAGCATCACTTTTTCCGGGAAATGCTAGCCTTAACTGCTTGATTTATCGGCTTCCAAAGGCTGTAGACGGGCCTATACCGCTGTCCCGCCAGTTTAGGGAGCTTTACGCCGCGCACGGATCTCCGCAAGGCGCTGCGCAATGCGCTGCTCCACGCCGCGCTCGGTAGGCTGATAAAACTGGGTTCCACGGAGGTTATCGGGCAGGCACTCCATGGTGTTCATGGCGTCTTCGAAGGTGTGAGCGTGCTGGTATTCGGCGCCGTAGCCCCATTCCTTCATAGCTTTAGTAGGAGCGTTACGCAGTTGCATGGGCACTGGCAGAGAGGTGTCCTTGGCCACCACCTCCCGCGCCGCATTTAGAGCGCGGTAGGCTGCATCCGATTTCGGGGCGACCGCCAGATAGAGCGCCAGCTGCGCCAGCGCCTGATCGCCTTCAGGGATGCCCAGGAAGTGGACCGCTTGTTGCGCGGCCACGGCCTGTTCGAGGGCTCGCGGATCAGCGAGACCAATATCCTCTATCGCCATGCGCATCAGCCGCCGGGCCAGGTAGAGACGATCTTCGCCCGCTTCCAGCATCCGCGCCAGCCAATATAGAGCCGCGTCGGCGTCCGACGAGCGCACGCTTTTGTGCAGGGCCGAAATCAGATTGAAGTGCTCTTCCCCGCCCTTGTCGTAGAGCAGCATCTTGCGGCCGAGCACGGATTCAATCACCGCCGCATCCAGCGTCCCGTCACGCGCCACCCCTGAAGCCAGCTCCAGGATGTTGTAAGCTGCCCGCGCGTCGCCGTTGGAATACACCGCAATCTGCTCCAACAACGCGCGCGAAGCCGCCACTTGCAGGACGCTCAGGGCACGCTCCAGCAAAGTGACGATCTCTTCCACCGCCAGCGCTCGCAGCGCGAATACTTTCGCACGCGACAGCAAGGCTGATACAACTTCGAACGACGGATTTTCCGTGGTGGCCCCGATCAAGATGATGTCGCCACGCTCGACATACGGCAGGAAGGCATCCTGTTGAGCGCGGTTGAAGCGGTGAATCTCATCCACGAACAAAACAGTGCGGCGGCCCAGGCGGCGGCTGCGCTCGGCGTCCGCCATTACGCTCTTGATTTCTTTGATGCCGCTCAAGACCGCGCTGAACGGCACGAAATCGCACTTAGTCAGGCGGGCGATCAATCGCGCCAGCGTGGTCTTGCCCACGCCGGGCGGCCCCCACAAGATCAGCGACTGGAGTTCGTCGCGCTCGATTTGCACGCGCAGCGGCTTGCCGGGGCCCAGAATGTGCCCCTGGCCAACGAAATCCTCGAACTTCTCCGGACGCATGCGTTCGGCCAGCGGACGCTTGG
>CAZDGT010000145.1:0-9391 GCA_964504905.1 uncultured Bordetella sp.
CTAACTGAGGTAAGGGGTGCGCGCCGCGGTTCTCGATTTCCCGCG
The DNA here is from genome assembly GCA_964504905.1 of uncultured Bordetella sp. Lineage (GTDB taxonomy): Bacteria > Acidobacteriota > Terriglobia > Bryobacterales > Bryobacteraceae > Palsa-187. The sequence continues at coordinate 46 of CAZDGT010000145.1, forward strand.
ACAGCGTCTCTGCCCGTCGGCGGCACTCGGCGTTATGCAAGGCGGCCTGTTGACGGCTGGATGCATACTCTTCCATGCTGATGTTCTTTGCCAGCCGTGTGTTCACCAAAGCTTGAGCTTCCTGTCGTAACTGCTTGCTCCAGGCGCGGTTAGCCGCTTGTAAGCGAAACATTTCTTCCAGGCTCCGTTCTTCAATCTTCTCGGGCCAGAATGGCATCACGCTACTCTATCGGCCTGAACAAGCCACTACGATAGTTCAACCTGCAAGATTGAGGGAAACTACCCGGTGCGGCAAGGAAATTTCCGTGCAATGTGTCGATTTTGCGGATCCCCGCCCGTCTTCAACAGGTAAGATGCAACACTTTGAAGGAGTTACGATAAGGAGAAACCATGCCTCAATACATGCTTGCGCTCTATGACGATCCATCCGGCTGGCACAAGTTGAGTCCGGAAGAAATGCAGAAGGCCGTCGAGAAATATATGGCCTGGGGAAAAAGGCCCTACGTAGTACAAGGAAAACGGCTTGGCGGAGACGCCGGGCGGGTTCTGCGCGCTTCTAATGGCAAGCCTCGCGCGACCGATGGCCCCTACAGTGAGACCAAAGAAGTACTTGGCGGCATTTACTTGATCGAGGCCAAGGACTACGACGAAGCCGTCGAGCGTACGCTCGACCATCCGCACCTGGAACACGGGACCATCGAGCTTCGCCAGTTGTACATGTGACGCCCGCCAAAGACACCGGAATCCTGCTGGATCATCTGTTCCGCCACCAGGCGGGCCGAGTGGTGGCGCACCTGGCCCGGGCTCTGGGACCGGCCCGTCTGGATCTTGCCGAAGAGAGCGTGCAGGAAGCCATGCTGCGCGCTCTCCAGACGTGGCCCTATCAGGGAGTTCCGGAGAATGCGGCGGCCTGGCTGTTTCGCGTAGCGCATAACGCGGCCATCGACGCCATCCGCCGCGGCCGGTTCATTGAGCGGAACACGGTTTCCTTGGTGGCGGAGCTCGCCCGTTCTACATCGAATTCCTTGGGGGATCCCGACTTCGAAGCGCAACTCCGTGACGACGAACTGCGCATGATTTTCATGTGCTGCCATCCGGAGATCGCTCGTGATGCGCGGGTCGCGTTGAGCTTGAAGATCGTCGGCGGCTTCAGCGTTCGCGAAATCGCGCGAGCGTTCCTGGCGGATGACGCCGCCATCGCCCAGCGCCTGGTGCGCGCCAAACGCCACATTCGCGAACACCGCCTGACGCTCGACATGCCGTCGGGCCTGGATTTGGAACAGCGCCTCGATTCGGTGGTCGAAACCATCTACTTCATATTCAACGAAGGCTATGCGGCGCACGAAGGTGAAGACTTGACCCGTCAGGACCTCTGCTTCGAGGCTCTGCGCTTGGGGCGGCTGCTGGCGGTATCGCCGATCGCCTGTCCCCGCGTACATGCCCTGGTAGCGTTGCTGGCGCTGCAGGCAGCACGCCTCCCCGCGCGTATCGATGAAGCGGGCGACCTGATCCTGCTTGAAGACCAGAATCGCGCACGCTGGGATCAGCGCTTGATCTCCATGGGTTTCCATCACTTCGATCTCTCTATGGCGGGCGACGATGTCTCCGAGTATCATGTCCAAGCCGCGATCGCCGCTACCTACGCTCGCGCGGACGACTTGCATTCCGTTGAGTGGCCGGTGATCTTGGAACTCTACGATCAATTACTGGAGATCAGTGGAGCTTCGCCGGTAGTAGCCCTCAATCGCGCCGTGGCTGTGGCCAAAGTTCACGGTGCTGCTGAAGCGCTTGCCGCTATCGCACCGCTCTCGGGCAATCCGCAATTGCGGGACTATTATTTACTGCTCGCCGTGCGCGGACACTTGCTGCTGGAACTCGGCCGTCACAGCGAAGCCGCTGAGTGCTTGCGCGCCGCCCTTGAATGCCGTTGCTCCGAGCCCGAACGCCGATTCTTGCGCCGAAAACTCGCCCAGTGTGAGGTTACTTCTTAAACCAGTCAAAACTCCCGATCCCCCGCAATAGATAAGGCTGAGCACGTTTAAGTAACCGGAAAGACCGCGGCCTCCGTCTCACGTTTATGCTTACTAGGCGTGATCTCATGCGGGCAGCCGCTGGTCTTCCTTTTGTTTCTGCAGCAATGCCTGCCGGGGCCTTCGCCTCCAAGGAATTCTGGGACGCGAAGCCGCCCACGGAATGGAACGCCGAAGAAATTGACCGGATGATCACCAAGTCACCGTGGGCCAAGGAAGCGTCTGTGTCGTATAACGGCGGACCGGGAGGCTTCGGCGGAAATGGCGGCGGCATGGGCCGTCGCGGCACTGGAAGCGGAGGCATCGGCTTTCCGGGTGGCGGCGGGATTGGTTTCCCAGGCGGGGGAGGGAATCATGGCGGTCTCGGTAGTCCTAACGGGTATCCCACCGGCGGCGCGACTGGTCCAGGCGGAGGCGGTGGTTCCCGCGGCGGCAGCGAACGACAGCACTTCGAAGCGACTGTTCGCTGGGAGTCGGCTCTTCCCATTCAGCAAGCTCTCCACGCGGAAGCGAGTGATGACAAGCCCAACCCCGATTTCGCGAAGTATTACGTGATCGGTTTGATCGGCGACTTGCCGATGGTCGGAGGAGGCCGCCGGCGCAACGGCGAGAACTCCGATGACGATGATAACGCCACCCAGCGCGAGCGCCGTCTCGACATGTACAAACAGTACACGCGCCTAGAACGCAAAGACGGCCCCTTGCAATTGGAAAAAGTAGAAGACGGCTCGCGAACGGGCAGTAAGGGTCCCGGCACCTATTTCTACTTTTCGCGCCTCGATGACATCTCAATGGACGACAAGCAGGTGTCATTCACAACCAAGCTGGGTCCTGTGGAGATCAAGGCCAAGTTCAACTTGAAGGACATGCTGTATCACGGCAAACTGGCGGTGTAGTTCTCCAGTAACTGGGCTGCGAGCGTCGCGATCACGCGATGGTCGTCGACTTTGTCCCGATCTTCAAGCTTGGCAGCTGCGCTTGCTTCCGCGTTACGTTCCAACGCCCTTCTAATCCTATACGCCGCACTCGACCAGTCATGATGGCATGAGGAACGGCATTGATAGAATGGAGCACGTGAACTACGCTTACCTCGATACTCCCATCGGAACGCTATTGATAGTGGGAGATGCCAATGCGGTGCATCGCATCTCGTTTCCGCAAAGTGGGAAGGCCAGCAAACCAGAGCCGGGATGGGAGGAATCGCAACGCGGACCGGTGGCTGAAGCAGTTCGTCAACTCCGTGAGTATTTCGCTGCGAAGCGCACCGGTTTCGACCTGCCTTTGGCGCCCGAGGGTACGGAGTTCCAACGCGCTGTGTGGCGGCAACTTCAAGAGATTCCCTACGGCGAAACAATCTCTTACGGCGAGTTAGCCCGGAGAGTGGGGAATTTCAAGGCGTCGCGCGCGGTCGGATCTGCCAACGGTGCCAACCCTTTGCCCATCGTGATTCCATGTCATCGCGTGATCGCAGGCGACGGAACACTGGGAGGTTTTGGGGGCGGCCTGCCTACCAAACAAGTCCTGCTGGAGCTGGAACAGAACTCGTCAGTCGGCAATCGGGCCGTCGCCGGCCGATAAGGCCGCGATCATGTTTTCGCGCGTGAGCTCCGCCGTGCGCACCGCTGAATCCAGCGCCAGCCGGTAAACGATCATTCCCACGATCGCGTCTATCCCCAGTACCGCGTAGAGGGCGGCCTGGCTGTTGAATGCGTAGCGCGCAAGATAGGCCAGGAAGATGGGCGCGAGCGTCAACGGATAGACTGCGAATAGGGTCGCCTGAAGGCGTCCGGCAGCGCCCGTGCGAAATGAATTTCCGGGATTCACGCCGCGCGCCTGGCGGACGGAGAGCAGGTTGCCCGCGCTGAACAGAAAAAGCATCATCACTGCGGAAACCCCGTAAGCCTCGGCGAAACGCCGCGCATCCAGCGGCATGCGCAGCAATACGCACACAGCGGTCACCATGCCAATTTCCAGCAGCATGAAAAAGAGCGCACTCAAGTTCTTGCCCGCCATCACGCGCCGGAATGGCACTGGCGCTAGAAAATAAAATTGCGCGGCGGAGCGGTCGAAGCCGAAAGCGTTCCAGAAGCACACCTCGCTCATCAACATCAGAGAGTATATGCACACCACCGTGAGATAGTTTCGGACAAAGAATCCATCAAGAGGGCCTTGCGGAACGAAAACCATGGGCAGCCAGATCACCAGGCCGAAGGTGAAGCCCATCAGAAATACCAGGCGGAAACGCGGCGAGCGCACTAGGAAACGAAGCTCTTTTTCGATCAGTGCGCCCAGCGGGTCCTTCAGCAATGCCGAGGGCAGGCCGTAGAACCATTCGCTCCACCAGGAGCGCCCGCCGGCCCGGGAACTGCTGGCGTTTGCCGCATCCGCGTCGAAGGCCAAGGTCCGCGAAAACTGCCAGCGGCTGAAAATCAGCGCGCCCACCGTCCAAGCGCATAGCACCGCCAGGGAATCTGCTATCCGGTCGCCTAGCATCATGTTCGCCGCCGCGGTCCAGGGCCATCCCTGCCATGCGTCGCGAGCCATCAGCAGGCGCAACTGCGGGCTCAGCATGCCGTGAGTGGCTAGCAGCAGTTGGGGCAACGCCGCGACTAGAACTACAAAGAAAAACACTAACTCGCGGATTCGCTTGCGAGCCAGCAAGCGCGCGAGAGTATCGCGGAGTCCCACCGCAATGACCAGATTGAACGCCATATAGACTGCAGTCGCCGGCAAGCTCCACCTGCTCAACGCAGGGTTTAGCATGGCGCCGATGGTCATCCCGGCCAGCACTAGGACCATTTCTACGCCGGCAGTGACGCGCAGCACCACCTCGATCGAGAAAAGCTGGCTATCTGGAATCGGGTAGGCGCGCAGCTTCCGCAGATCAAGCGAAGAACCAGTGGTCGCAAGCAGAAGAGGGACCGCCTGCCAGTAGAGGAACATCAGCAACAAGCCGCCCGGCAGCGCCCCGCGGATGGCTGGAACATCGCTCGGATTACTGAAAACCCGCAGGAGCGCGACGGCCGCCGCGGTCCACAGGCCGTACCAGATTAGCCCCACGGCAATGGACCACACCACGCCGCGCCGCGGGTTGAAGTGGTGGATCGTCCGCCACTGAGCCCAGACGATGGCGCCAATTTGGGTCATGTGCGCGGTGGTCCCTACAGCCAGTCGAGAGTTTCGGCTGCGTTTTCCATGCCCAGCGCCCGCACAAACGCATCCTCTAGCGTGTCGGCCGTACCCCGCATGTCCTCCATCAACCCTTCCGCCACCAGCTTGCCGCCGTGAATGATGCCCACGCGCTCGCATAAGCGCTCCACCACTTCGAGCACATGCGAGGTCAAGAAAATAGTGGCGCCGTGGCGGACCTGATCGAGCAGAATATCCTTCATCAGGCGCGCACCGACGGCGTCGACTCCTTCAAACGGCTCATCCATCAGAAATAGCTTCGGGCGATGGATCAGCGCGGCGGCCATGGCCACGCGCTTGCGCATGCCCTTGGAATATTCGGCGATCAGTTTCCGCGGAAGATTACTAAGTTCAAAGAGGTCCAGGAGTTCATCCGCGCGGGCGCGGGCTATGCTGCGATCAAGACCGTAAATGCGCCCCACGAATTCGATGAACTCACCGCCTGTAAGGTGATCGAACAGCATCGATTCATCGGGCACCAGGCCGATCTGCTGCTTGATCTCCAGTGACCGTTCCGGCATGGGGAGGCCGAATAGTTTGATGCTGCCTGACGTGGGCGGGGCCAGGCCCATTAACATCTTGATGGTGGTGGTTTTGCCAGCTCCGTTGGGCCCCAGGAAGCCAAAGAAGCAGCCTTGAGGAACGGTGAGCGTGAGGCCGTCAACAGCGGCCTTATCGCCGTACACCTTTCGCAAATCGCGAATTTCTATCGCCGGCGCACCATCGCCCATCAATTCTCTATGGTACTAGGAAGGCGCCACCGGTGAACTTTCGTCCAAAAAAACATTTATCGGTCCCATCTCAAACTCATAGTTAGTAAACGGCCGGAATGCTGGTATTCTTCTCATAGTTCTCCGCGAAACGAACGAGGTTTGCGGTCCGCAGTCCGGACGTTTGCCAGCCTCCTTTCGCTTTCGCGGGGCACACCGCTAAACCACGTCGTTGACTTTTACCGAAGATCCCCTGGTGTGTAGGAAATATTGTGCAGCACAGGTGGACGTGCATTCAACCAACTGCGCATCCGCGTAGCTTGGCGTGTCCCAACAGCAAGAGACGGAGCCCTATGCAGTGGATTCAAATTGCAGCAATAGAGAATATTCCCGCTCGTGAGGGCCGAGAGATATTCATCGGAGACTGGTCGATCGCTGTCTTTAATACCGGGGACCGCTTCCTGGCCGTGGAGAATCGCTGCCCACATTCGGGCGAGCCGCTTGCGGAGGGAATTGTCACCGGAACGACCGTCACTTGCCCGCTCCACAATTGGCGGATTTGTTTGGAGACGGGGTTAGTCATCAAGCCGTGTGTGGAAGGGACGCCCCAGGTGCGCACGTTCGCAGTGGAAGTCCGCGATGGACTCGTGATGCTGGATTTGGATATACATGCTACGGCCTGATGGTTCTGAGCTCGTCTCCGCAGAGTTCCGGAACAGGCTTTCCCTCCTTGTCCGGGAGCGGGGCATTCAAAAGCCTGGCAATGGTTGGGCCTAAGTCCATAATCGAAGCGGACCCGTGATGGTGACCCGGTGAGACGGCGGGCCCGACACCAACGTAAAATCCTCCCAACACGTGGTTCCCGGTTCGGTATCCCGGTGCGGCGGCAGTAAGCGTGCCGAGCAAAGGAGACATTGCCCCGGTAATGGGACCTTCGCGCGCCCACACTGCGAACAGGTCCGGCAAACGCTGCTGGTTTTCGCCAGGGTAAACATCGCGGGTTGAGATCACAGACTCCACTAACCGTTCTCCCGTGCTCGGGTCTCGCAACGCGAGCAGCTCTTTCGTGAGCGACTTGCATAATTTCTCGTACTCCGCCCCCGGCAGGACGGTTCCGGCCGGCTCCCTGCCCGCGAGATTGATTCGGATTGCGCCGCTGATCTCGTTGTGGTCTAGCTGGTGCGTTAGCCGGTCTGCTCGCGGATGGTTGTCCCTTTCTTCTCCGCGCCGGCCAAACGAGAGAATTCTTCGTTTCATCCGTCTGGCGGCAAGCCGGGCGCGTTGCAACGGCGTGGCGAGCCGGCTGTCCAGGCGCTGGAGAATCCGATCGAGGAAGTGCTCGGCGGTTTGATTCGAAGCCATCCCAATATCCGAGAAAATAATCACCGCCGTTTCCGGTCCGGCGTGTTTTGCAATTTCACCGATGGCCTTGTCTAACGCCCGGTAGACTTCCTTTACCGGGTCATCCGGGCCCCCCGTACTATCGGCTTGGCCAGGGGATTCGGTCATGTGCCAGCATTGATGACCAATGCAATGGGCTTCCTTAAAGACCACTAGAAATAGGTCCCAGTTGCCTTGTTCCAGGAGCTCGCATGCATATTGAGTCTTCTTCTCTATCCCCTCCAGAAGATAGCTTCGAAATGCGGCGAGTTTTGCTTCCGGCAGGGCGTGCAACAGGCACAGCCATTGGTCCGTGTGCGCGCGATCCGTCTGGTCGTCCCCAAACCGGCTCAGCACCGCCTTGGCAAGCTCGGGCGGCCAACTGCAGGTTTCCAGATAATCGCGCCCGTGTACTTGCCAGTCGGCGATCTGGATTCCGTTGAGACCGGTAGCGAGCGGACACTTGGGTACGTCGAGCACCGCAACCCGCAGGCCGGACTGGCTTAGTACAGCCCAAAACGGCTCCAGGGGCGACTTATTGAAGCGCCATGGGCGGCCCTCGTACGTTCCCTGATCCAGATATTGCCAAAAGTAGCGTCCATGCTGTCCGGGCGAAACGCTTGTATAGAAGGACGCCCACGTGGCGTCGTCGCCCAGGGCGGGGAAGCCGGCGAGATGGCCGTACGCGCCGCGTTGACGCATCGACTGGAGGACGGGGAGGTCACCCGAATCGCACAAGCGTTCCACAAGACGCCGGTCCGCCGAGTCTAGGCCAATGACAATTACCTTGGTAGGGCCTGCTGGAACGTCGGGGGCCGGACCCATTAGGTGGCAAGTTTATCATGGCGCGCCCCGGTCGGAGCCGCCATCGTGACGAAATTGTCGCAGGTTGCGATGATCAAAGTACTAGCCGGGCCAAAGTTCCGGCTCTTGGCGTGTCAGTCGAGCGTGAGGACTCGCTGCACGTCGCACGTCGAATGATCCTGCCAAATGACCTCGTATTCGCCGGGTCCGTCGTACTTTAGCAACGCCTCTTCGCCAGCCGTTACGTGAAGACAGGAGCTGGTTACGATAACCACTTTCCCTGCGCGATACAAATCTGGGTCAATCCGCTTGATATCCGGCAGCCTGTAGTAATCCGCGGCCGTAGTCGGTATTTCTCCGGAGAGGAATGCCAGCAGCACTATGATCGGCGAGATTCTCATATTTGAGTATCGGCGGGCCCCGCCGTCGTCACCAGATTGGCCGGTCCCGTTTCTGGTGTTCTTCTGCCGAATCTTGCCTGAAACGAGCGGTGTTCGCCAGCCCCAAAGCTGGGAGAAAGTCTTAGTACTGCCCATATCCTTCCATGAACCCTATCGCCACTGCCACAGTGTAGTGGTCCAGCCAATTCCCTGGGCCGCAACCGCCGCGGCATAACCCTCTTCCGAAGGAATCGTCCGCAACGACCAGGTAGAGCCCTCGCTTTCCAGCACCGTCTCGCTGGAGTTCAATGGTACATCAAAGGAATTTAGCGGCGCCGAGAGGCCTTTCCCGCAGGCTTTGAGGAAGGCTTCCTTACACGTCCAGTAGTAGAAGAAAGCGCTAGGCTGTTCTGACGGAGGAAGCGTGCGAAGCGCCGTCCCTTCCCCGGGGCTAAAGAAACGCTCCGCAATCTCGCTCGCGCCGAGCTGGTATTGAATCCGCTCGATGTCGACTCCCACCTCCCGGTCCGCTGCCAGAGCGATCAGCGCCAACTCATGCGAGTGCGAGAGATTGAAGTGAAGAAACTTTCCATCGGAGCGCGCGGCAAGCTGAGGCTTTCCGTGAGGCCCAATGCGAAAGTCCAGTTCTGCCGGTGGCAGCCGGAGATACCGGCCGATGACATCTCGAAGAATGCCGTGGGCGGCAATGTAGAATTGTCGGTCCCGCGTGAAATGGAACCGCTCAGCGCGTGCTCGCTCGCTGGCCGAAAGCGTGCGGAAAAAAGCATCTAGCGTCGCCTGGTTCAGTTCCAGAGGCGCCGCCCAGATTTGGACTTCCCCGGCCAGCAGCGTG
>CAZDGT010000146.1:0-1553 GCA_964504905.1 uncultured Bordetella sp.
TTGTGGGTTGTCCAATTCCAGGGAAGCCACAGAAAGCTGTCCTTGAGAACGGGGGAGAGTGCTACCCAGTCGGAGTTCCGGCGTGGGTTGAAATTCCCCGGCCAGGAAAGAGTGAAGCGGTTGGCGGACACTTTTTTTAACGATCTCTGACATTCGAGCCAGGTCGTGAGCGGCACATTCGATGGCCAGATGACCACCACGGAATCGGCGCCCGCGAGGATGGCGGTCTTGATGGATCGAACTAGCAGTGGGACTCCGCACACTTCGCGCATCAGCGCCTGCTCGACGCCCCCATATTGATGAAGCGTTGCTCGATCGGGTATGGCGATTACGGCCTGCATAGTGCGATCTCTCCTTGTTCTCTCCAGGGACAGAATGCCCTGATTCCAACTTGGAAAAGAGTAATTTACGGTAGATGACCGCACGGGCTACGAGCTCTGTTCACAGCCGCCGTTGAGGCTAAGATGAGAGAGATTGCCTGCCGTCGGCGACCATTCCGCGGAGTCCATCCTGGCCCAGACCAGCCGGGTGCTAGGGAGCCCCCACTTTTCCCGTTCTCCAGCATTAAGCCGTCTCCTGCGATTCATCGTGGACTTGGCCCTGAATGGTAAAGAGAATGAGTTGAAAGAATACCGCCTGGGAGTAGACGTCTTCGGGCGCGGAGCCGACTTCGACCCTCGCGTAGATCCCATCGCCCGGATTCAGGCCGCTAAGCTGCGCGCCCGTCTGGCGGAATATTACGCCAGCGAGGGCAAGGACGACGTAATTGTCATCTCGATTCCAAAGGGCGGCTACATCCCAACCTTTACTTCGGTTGCCGTCTCAACCGCGCCACCAGATTCGCAAGACGTCCAATCCATTGCTGTGCTTCCGTTCGTCAGCATGAGTGGGGACCCCGAAAACGAGTTCTTTAGCGATGGCCTCACAGAAGAGTTGATCAACGTCCTGACTTACGTGCCAGGGCTGCGTGTCGTGGCCCGCACCTCCGCCTTTTGTTTCAAGAACACGGCGAAGGATGTTCGCGAGATTGGCGCGCAGTTGAACGTGCAAACGGTGCTCGAAGGTAGCGTGCGGAAAGCGGGCAATCAGCTTCGCGTCACCGCGCAATTAATCGATGTTGCCACCGGCTACCATCTTCTGTCACGAACCTTCCCGCGCGAACTGAAGGACGTATTCGCCGTCCAGGAAGAGCTCGCAAGCGCAGTGGTAACCGAGATTATGCCGCAGGTGCGTCCTGAAACCCGGCCCATCGCGCATCACTACACGGCAAACATAGATATCTACAACCTGTATCTAAAGGGGATGCTCGCGCTGGCCAATCGCTTCACGGGACCAATGGATTGCATGCCAATCTTTCGCCAGGTGCTTCAGGAAGACCCGAACTACGCACCTGCCTGGGCAGGAATGGCCAACGCCTATTGCATGCAGGCCTGGTTCGCAATGCTGCCTCCCATCGAAGCCATGACCTTGGGACAGGATCAATAGCAAACGCGGATGGAGGTTGCTTTCAAGATGCAGGAAATGAATCCCCACGTCGCGGTGATCATGGGTAG
>CAZDGT010000147.1:0-8978 GCA_964504905.1 uncultured Bordetella sp.
GCGGGCATGGCCCTGCGCGCGGGTCACGACTGGTTCTTTCCTTACTATCGCGACCGCGCTCTGTCGCAGGCGCTGGGGATGACCGCCGAGGACATGCTGCTGCAGGCAGTGGGCGCGGAGTCCGACCCCTCGTCCGGCGGACGTCAGATGCCCTCGCATTGGAGCTCTGCGAAGCTGCACATCGTTTCGCCATCGTCGGCCACCGGTACGCAGTTGCTCCCGGCCGTCGGCTGCGCGCACGCTAATCGTTACCTGGACTCAGCCTCGGATGCCGTGACGCTCACCAGCACTGGTGAAGGCGCTACCAGCGAAGGCGAGTTCTGGGAAGCCATCAACGCGGCGTGTCTGGAATCTCTGCCGGTGATATTCCTGGTGCAAGACAATGGTTTCGCTATTTCGGTTCCTGTGGAGCATCAAACGCCCGGTGGCGACATTTCGAAGCTGGTGGCGGGGCACCCTAACCTGCGCCTCTTCCGCTGCGACGGCACGGATTTTGTGGCGTCCTACGGTACCTTCGCCCAAGCCGTGAATTACTGCCGCCGCGAGCGCAAGCCAGCCTTCGTCCACGCTCACTGCACGCGCCCGTACTCCCACTCGCTCTCCGACGATGAAAAGCTTTATAAGACAGCGGCCGAACGTGCGGAAGAAGCGCGGCATGATCCCGTTACGACGCTTGCCGATCGCCTGGTGGCCAGCGGGGTGATGACCCGCGGCGCCCTCGAACAGTTGATGCAGGAAGTGGATCTCGAAATTCAGGAGGTGACCGAGCGGGCGCTGAAGGCTCCGCAGCCGGCCAAAGGATCCGCGCTGCGATATCTGTATTCCGAAAACGTCGACTCCACGGCTAGCGAATTTGAGACCGAAGCCAAATGTTCGGGCGATCCGCGCACCATGGTGGACACCATCACACTAACCATCCACGAGGAGATGGCGCGCAACCGTAAGATCGTGGTCTTCGGCGAAGATGTTGCCGACTGCAGCCGCGAAGAACACCTGAAAGAAGTAAAAGGCAAGGGCGGCGTTTTCAAAGCAACGCAGGGTTTGCAGACCACCTACGGGTCCAAGCGTGTGTTCAACGCTCCGATCGCGGAGGCGGCCATTGTAGGCCGGGCCGCCGGCATGGCGATGCGCGGGTTAAAGCCGGTAGTTGAGATCCAGTTTCTGGATTACATCTGGCCGGCCATGATGCAGATTCGCGATGAACTGGCGTCGCTGCGGTGGCGCTCGAACAACGCCTGGTCGGCGCCGATGGTGATCCGAGTGGCAACCGGAGGGTACCTGAACGGTGGAGCGATTTATCACAGCCAGTCGGCCGAATCCGTATTCACGCACATTCCAGGGATTCGCGTGGTGTTTCCGTCGAATGCGCTGGATGCCTGCGGGCTGCTACGCACCGCCATTCGCTGCGACGACCCGGTATTGTTCCTGGAACACAAGCGCCTGTATCGCGAGCCGTATAATCGCACGCAGCATCCAGGTCCAGACTATTTGATTCCCTTCGGAAAGGCCAAGGTAGTCAAGCCAGGCGCGAATCTCACCATCGTAACTTTCGGGGCTCTGGTCCAGAAGTCGCTGCAAGCGGCGCTGCAAATCGAGCAGCAGAATCCGCGGGCGACCGTTGAAGTGATCGATCTGCGGACGCTGAATCCGTACGATTGGGGGGCCATCCAAACGTCGGTGGAAAAGACCAGCCGCGTGATGGTCGTGCACGAAGACACGCTCTCCTGGGGATTCGGCGCGGAGATCTCCGCGCGCATCGCCAGCGAATTATTCGGTCGCCTGGACGCCCCAGTGGGCCGCATAGGCGCGCTCGATACCTGGATCGGCTACGCCCCTTCGCTCGAAAACGAGATCCTCCCGCAAGTGGAAAATATCTTCGACGAAGCGTCACGTATTTTGAGCTACTAGGTACGAGCGACTTCAACCTTGCAGCTGCCGGAAGTCTCGGCCTGCGCATGTTCCCGCTGAAAATTCAAGGACATCTGGAACAAGTCGGATGCACATGAGCTTGCGGAGTCGACGGAACTCTTGAGGGCCTCGAAACAAGAGATATCGAGGGCGTGCGGTGCGTCCTTCTGCATAACTTCTAGAACCGTTTCGAGCGGTAGCGCGTCACGATACGGCCGCTTGGCTGCCAGCGCGTCGTAGATATCCGCCACCACCAGGATACGCGCCGGCAAGGTAAGTTTCTCCGCCGTCATGCCCCGAAAATAACCCGTCCCATCGAGCCTTTCGTGGTGTGACGCCGCGATCTCGCTCAAATCGTGAAAATTTGGAATCCGCTTCAAAATTTCGTAGGAATAGTAGGGATGCTCGCGAACCACATCCCACTCAATTTCGCTGAGTTTGCTGGGTTTGTCCAGAATTGTGTTGGAGACGCTTAGCTTCCCGATGTCGTGTAACAGCGCCGCCCGGCGAAGTAAAGTTACCTCGGTTTCACTCATCCCAAGTGTCTTCGCCATGGCTACAGCCGCGCCAGCTACGCCGGTGGAGTGCCGGTAAGTAAACGGAGATTTCGCGTCAATCACGTCCGCGAATGCCAGACAAATATTGTCGAGAGTGGTCTCGCTGGAGGGGAGCACATCGTGGCGCGGCTCAAGTTCGACCACCTTTGTGCCGGCATTTTCGGCATCCGTCCAGAAGGACTCTTTCTTGGATGCTGAGCAAAAGGCTCGGACCAGATCCGGATCGAACCACCTCCCGCTGCGCTCCCGAACCACCTTGACGGCCATTGCGGGATCGTACGTGGTTGCGAATACATCCACGGTTTGCGCCAGATTCATGATTCGTGAAAACAACGGAATCTCTTCTCCGCGCAGCCCATTCGGGTGGCCGGATCCGTTCCAAAGTTCGTCCAGGCTATGAATCGCTGAGGCGGTGGCTTCCGGCAGGCCGATTCTTCTGGCGATGGCAGCTCCCCGCTCGCAGCGTATCTGCACCACTTCTCTGGCGTTTTTTTGGCGGTTGACCGCCAGCTCCAGAAGTGCCCGAACGCGCTCCAGAAATGGCGCACCGGTACGCACATGCGAAAGTGCATACTCCAATGACTCCCACCCCAAGCGGGTCCAATCGGTGGTTTTTACGTCCCGCTTCGCCCGGATGTCATCCGTACCGAGAATCTGAAACATGCGAGAGGCATTCGTGCTGCAACCCGCATCCTTCATCAGCAGAGCATAGTAAAGGTCGCCCTGCGCATCGATCGGAAGGCCGATCTCTTTGGCAATATGCATCCCGAATACACAAGTCCGCACGGAGTGTCCCATCGGCTGCCCTTCGGTAAGATCCAGCGCGAATGAGAGAGACGAAATGACTTCCGATACGCGGATCGGGGCTACAAGCGCGCCGCTAGGCCGTACAACGCTAGCTTCCGTAACGATGAGCGTGGCCATTGATTGTTGCCTCCCGACAGCGCCTGACGAGTCTGTAGTGAACTTGCCAGTTCTGGCGCGGCGAAACAATAGATCCCTTGGATCAAGCCCTAAGGTGAATAGCGCAGATGTTGTGGAATTTACCTTAGAGGACGGCGGAGTTGCTAGGCTGCTGAAGCGAGCCGGTGAACGATGGTCAGCGGCAGCGTCACGATTGCCCAGACCAACTTCAGAGCGCCTTCAACCGCAATCCCGACCAAACGGAACGGCAGAAGAATCAGCCAGACGATGGGATAAAGCACTAGCGCCAGGATCGCCAGCGGCCAGCACAGAACAAACAGCACACACCATAGCAGGAAGGTGAACATTGTCAGGTCCCCACTCTCAGTTACGAGGGCGGTGCCTAAAAAGTTCGGGTAAATGGCATCTTGAACATTGCCAAGGATGCACATAACCGGCCCAACGTATCGAATTGGTGGGTTACTCGCACCCAGCGTACGCGGCTGGCTTCGCCCTTTGCCGCGAAAAACCCAATACCACCGTGCCTCAGACGCGGTTCGGACCACGTGTCGATTACTGAGTCCTGCGCGGCCAGGGCAAAGGAATCCCCTTGCAGGTTCAAGTGTACGTGGTACAAGGTGTCGGCCCGCGCGTTCAAAGCCGCATTGGTATGCGTGGCCGGCCCGGGCTTCCCATTGACAACGGCGTAACGCGTTACGCCGATGGCCGGTATCGGACCCTTTTTCTCGACCACTAGCTTCACCACATAGTAATTGTCAAAATCCGCGGCGCGTACCACCCAGCTCAAGGCTTTCTTGTCGATAAGGCCCAGAAATTCCATCTCGTAATCGCTAAGGCGGGCGGTGGGCCGATAGAGAGCGAGTTGCCCTGGACGGACAAATCCCGTTTGATCGAAGGACCACCCAGTACCAGCCTTGTCGCGGCTCTGCCAGCCGTCCAGGCCCGTCCGAAAATCCTCGTCGAGCGCCACTGCGGCGCGTTCCCCCACGGCCTTCGCCAAGGTATCCAGCGAAGGTTGCACCGCGAATCCGAACATGAGCAAAGTCGCGAAGATCACAGTGCGGGGATGACTCACGGCTCTGCGGAAATCGGCCGTGTACCTCCAGAGGGGCGCTGCCAGGGACACTCGCCTGGGTTTCTGGCGTAACGCGGCTTCGTGCAAATCGTTGAAAATGTCGCGCGCCGTCACGGGCGTGGCTTCTTCTACCTCCGGCTGCTCAAAGTGCATGGTCTGGCAGACGCGGTCTAGCATCTGGATCGTGCAGACTTTGGAAGATTCGGCGCACGCGGCTTGCAGCAAGGACGCGCACATCGAGTTGATGAGGCGCGGAATACCACCGGACCGCGCATGGATCTCAATCATGAGTTCTTCGGGAAAGACCGTCTGCTGTGGCATGCCGGCCCGCTCGAGACGGAACCGTATGTATGCCACGGTATCACGTAGCGTGAAAGAGTGCAGTTGAGAGCACAATACAACCTGCTCTTTCACAGCTCGAAGATAGGGTGCGTCGAGGATGGCGTTCAACTCCGGCTGACCGGCGAGAACGACCTGCAAAAGCTTGCCGCGCGGACCTTCGAGCCCCGCTAGAAGGCCAATTTCCGCCAGCACATCATGCTGCAGAAGGTGTGCCTCATCAACGATGAGCACCACCGTGCGCCCGTCTTGGGACTGTTCCAAAATTGCCTGGTGTAGCGCGTCCAGCACCTCGGCCTTCGACTTGCAGCCGCGCGGAAGGTTCAAATCGAGCGCAATCATCTCGAAGAAATCCTGAACATTGACCCGCGGATAGGACAAGAATATGAACTTGATATCCTGATCCTTCAAGTGTTCACGCAAGCATGCTAGAGTCGTCGTCTTGCCGGTGCCTGGCTCACCGGTCAATATCACCAGGCCGGTGCACTTCTCTATTGCTTTCGTCAGGCACGTAAGCGCTCCCGTATGCTGCTGGCTCCGATAGAAGCACTTGGGGTTGGACGTCAGGCCGAACGGACTCTCCGAAAAGGCAAAGAACAGATCACTGTCAGATTTCCTCACGTGCCCATAACACTACGGGAGGCGGCGTATTGAAAACCCTCCTGCGGTACTAGAAGTACTGTTTGACTAGGCCTTCAGAAACGCCAACAGGTCTATATTGAGCTGATCCTTGAGCGTGGAGAGCATGCCGTGGGGCGCGCCAGGATAGATCTTTAACGTGGCGCCCGGTACCAGCTTGGAGGAGAGAAGGGCGGCTGCCCCGATGGGCACAATCTGATCGTCATCGCCATGAAGAATCAGCGTGGGCACGTCGAATTTCTTCAGGTCTTCCGTGAAATCGGTCTCGGAGAAGGCCTTAATGCATTCAAATGCCCCCCGATATCCGCACATCATGCTTTGCAGCCAGAAGAAGTCCCGCAGCCCTTGCGACACCTTGCTGCCGGGACGGTTGGCGCCATAAAACGGTGCGCTGAGATCCTTAAAGAACTGCGAACGGTCGGTTTGGACCCCGGCGCGAATGGCATCGAACGCGCCTATGGGCAGCCCGCCGGGATTCGCCGCCGTCTTCAGCATCAGTGGAGGCACCGCGCTGATCAGCACGGCTTTCGCAACGCGCTTCGTTCCGTGGCGGCCGATGTAACGGGCGACTTCGCCGCCGCCGGTTGAGTGACCAATATGGATGGCATTTTCCAGATCCAGGGCCTCAACCAAGGCGGCAAGGTCATCGGCGTAGGTATCCATTTCGTTGCCGCTCCACGGCTGGCCCGACCGGCCATGCCCACGGCGGTCATGCGCAATGCAACGGAATCCGCGCGTTCCCAAGAACGCCATTTGGTCTTCCCAAGCGTCCGCGCTCAGAGGCCAGCCGTGGCTGAAAACCACAGGTTGCCCTGTTCCCCAGTCTTTGTAATAAATCTGCGTTCCGTCTTTAGTAGTAATCGTTGGCATGATATAAGGCCTCTATCCCACTATTGCACGCCTCCCCTGAGTTCCGCCTCGGTGAACGTCAAGTCGCGGTCGAGCAAAAGCTCCATGGTGGTTCCTGCCGGCAATACGACGCCAGCGCCGCGCGAACTGAGGACGCCGGCTAATCCGGCAGCGGCGCCAGCGGCCGCGCCAATTCCCGCGCCGAGGCCATAACGGCCGGCCGCGCTGCCTGCAATGGTTCCGATCCCCGCACCTGCGGCGGTAGTCTGCCCCACGGTCTGCACATCTCCGGCCTTGTTCCGGTCGCCTTCGATTCGGCCCTCAGCGCGTTCCAGATTGCCGTGTTCGTCCGCGCTCGCGGGGCGCGAACGGAAGTCGCGGGTCACACCGTTCGGCAAGGTGAGAACTTCAAAGCGCAGATTGAGGGCCGACGGGCCCTTCACGCGCCCCGCCTGCGTGGATTCCGTTACCGTTCCGGTAACATAACTGCCGCGTGGGATCAGCAGGCGGCCATCAACAAATACAGGAACCGCCGTTTCCAAATACACGCGGTCACCAGGAAGAGTCTTTTTTGTATTCAGCGAGTTGGTAAGGCGCAGCAGGACTCGCGTTCCCCGGTCCACTACAAACTCGCGGCGAACGGTCTCCGCGGGCTGCGTATTGGCGGGAGGCGCTGTGGAACTGGCCGTGGCAACGGCGTCGGCCCGGTTATACACCAGCAGCGACTCGCTTTCATCGCGCTGGCGAACGATTGTGCGCCGGATCGTGAGCGTATTTCCATCTCTGGACCGCGTCCATCGTTCCATCACGGTGTGGTTTTGCGGACCGCTCACGATCGTGTTCACCAGCAGCGCCGCGCCTTCCCATTTCGTGGTGGTGCTAGTCTGAGAGTCCCCTATCTGGCGTTTTTCCGTCCGGCCGTCCAAAGGATAAATAGACAGAACACTTTCTTGACCGATGGCGGACCAGCTCACGGAAGTAGCGTTCTGCTCGACTTTCAGGATGGAGCCCGCAGCGGTGGCACCCTGAATTTCGCTACGCGCGGCATTGAGTTTCCAGTTTCCCGAAAAATTTTGATTGGATTGCGCGGCGCTGCTATCGGCGAACAGCACAAACGCTAATGTGACGCTTGCGAATGAGCGCATAAGGCCTCCGGACGCGGTTCCATAATGATGGAGGATGCGTGCCTGCAAGTCAAGGCGGTTTCGATGTCAATTCAATGAAATGGACCCGCCATTCCCGTTAAATATCCGGAATGTCTTTGTGAATCGGACTCGTTTAACGCTTGCGAGCTTCCGTCATGGTCTGTATGGAGCTACGAGCCAGACCTAGCACGATCAGTCCCGCAACACACCTCTTGAGAGAGGGGGTATAGCCGTCGGGCAGTACCAGAGCCAAGGGCGTCATCACCGCAAACATGATGAACAGCACGTTGATGATGGTGTGAAACCGGCTGTGCATGCTAGTCTTGGGGTTTTTCTCCGGCACCAAGGCATTGCACGCCCAGCACTCTTTCTCCCCCACCTTCATGGTCGAATTGCAGGACAGGCAATGTTCCATCCTCTTTATTTAGCCCCCATTTCACCCGAATTGCTATCGAGTGTTCGCCTGATGGCTGCTTAGGTGTTTGCTCTAGGTACACTGGACTTGATGATGATTCCCCGCTGCCTGGTCTTACTCCTCCTGTGTCTGTCACCCTTGGCAGCGCAGATCAAGCCGCTCACCATTCTCCATTCGAATGATCTGCATGCGCACCTTACGCCAGACGATCAAAACAATGGAGGTTTCGCGCGGCTCGCGACCGAAGTCCGCCGGCAAAAGGCGCAATGCGAGGCGTGTCTGTACTTGAATGCCGGCGATCTAGTCCAGGGAACGCCGGTTTCCACCTTGTTTCACGGCTCGCCGATTTATCAGATCGCCAACCTGCTGGGCTTGGACGCGTCCACCCTGGGAAATCACGAATTCGATTACGGATGGCGCCGTACCCAGGAGTTCATCCGCATCGCTCGCTTTCCGGTAGTGTCGGCAAACGTCGTAAACGCCGAGGGCAAGACCTTGGCGCGCCCCTACGTCGTCCAGACAGTTGGTGGCATCCGCGTCGGAATCATTGGCGCCATTATGGGAGATCTGGTGGGTACGGTGGTCACTCCCGAAGCGGCCGGCCCCTGGCACGTTCTGCCGGTAGTGGAGACGGTTCGCAAATACGCGCTGGAATTGCGTGACCGTACGGATCTGATCGTAGTAGTGGCTCACATCCATGACAAAGGCGAGGTAGACGCGATTCTACAGCAGGTGCCGGAGGTTTCGGTTGTCGTTGCCGGGCACAGCCATGATGGCTACCCGGCCATGATGAAGGTGGATGGACGAGTGGCCGTGCTGATCCGCGCCTATGGCAACGAGTTGGGCCGGCTGGATCTGAAGGTCGACATGGCTGCCAAAAAAGCTCTCTCCGCTGAGTGGACCAAGATCCCCATCGACTCGAAGATTGCCCCCGCGCCCGACGTTGCCCGCGAAGTCGCGAAGTGGGAAAGCAAAGTATCGAAAATCGTGGACATCCCGCTTGGAGAATCGACCCTGCGCATGGACCGCAACAACGCGGAGTTGCGGAAGATGATCGAGCGCGCCATGGCGGAGCAGAGCGGCGCGGATATCGCTTGGGTAAACGGCGGCAACATCCGCGACGCATT
>CAZDGT010000148.1:0-11926 GCA_964504905.1 uncultured Bordetella sp.
TTCTGGGCCGTCTCCAAGGACTGGCGTGCCGCCCGCACATCAGATTCCGCTTTTACCCGGTCCTCGGCCACGGTAGCGCCGGTCAGGGTTTGAAACGCCGCTTGCGTTTGTTCGTACTGGTGTTTGGTCTCCTCGGCGGCGGTGACCAGATCGCCGGTCTCCAGTTCGGCGAGCAATTGACCCACGCGTACGTGATCGCCTCGGTTAACCAGAATGCGCTTTACCGGCGCACTGATCTTGGGCGTAACGTTCGCCTGATTGATGGGATAGAGCACTGCATCCGCGGTGACGACGTGGTCTATGGCGCCACGCAGAACCGGCTCCACCGTAACCGGGATAGGGGGTTCCGCCTCGGCCGCCTCATCCTTCTTGTCGCTGGTTTTGCCGCATCCCGCCAGCAGCGCGGCGACGATCAGGAGTGTTCTGGCAGCTCGACTTCGCACCATCAAAGCGTCCCCATGAGTATCTGCAAATTGGTTAACGCCACGCGATAGCGAGCCAGGCCTTCGTCGTAGGCGTTGCGCGCCAGGTTTACGGTGTTCTGGGAATCCACAACTTCCAATGCGGTGGCTTCGCCGGCCTGGTAACGAAGGAATGTCAGCCGCAGACTTTCCACTGCCAAATCCGCCGAACTGCGGAGGGAGTCAAGTTGCGCCTGCGCGAGTTGCGCTTCCGCATGTGCGCTGGCGATGTTGCCTTGCAGAGCCCGCTGGGCGACCGTGAGATCCAATTGCGCCTGATTACGCCTGAACTCGGCCTGCTTGATTCTGCTGCGCGTGGCTCCCCAATTCCAAACCGGAATGTTCATGGTGGCCTGCGCCGCGTAGCCCAAATTTTGGCGATAAGCGAGTTCAGGATCGCTAGCCGGGTGCGCCGTGCGGGCAGCAAACTGGTTGGCATTAATGCCATAGAAGAAGTCAATCCCCAGGGAAGGCAAATACCCATAACGAGCCACAGTGACGTCGTAGCCGGCTGTGCTAATGCTGGCTCTGGCAGCAGTCAGATCGGGACTACTCGCAACAGCCAGGCCCTGGACCTCCGCTATCGGCGGCACTAACGCCAGTTGTTGCAAGTCATCGACAACACCGAACTCCGCGCTGAAACTAGGGAAGATCAAAACGCCGAGAGCGATCTTGGCTTTGTCGACAGCGAGACGGGCTTCCTGAAGGTCCCGCCGGCGCTGTTGCAAATCGATTTGCGCGCGGAGAACATCGGAGTGCGCTGCCTCCCCGCCCTGTTCCAGTTTCTGCGTAATTTCGTAGAAACGCTCGGCTTCCTGGACGCTAATCTGCAGATTAGCATACCTGCGCTGCGCCACCACGATCGCGTAATAATTCTGGATTACCGTAAGGCTCAACCCGCGAACCGCGACATCGACTCTGGCTCGCGCAATGGCTTCGGCCGCCGCGGCACGGTTCACTTCACCACGCCGAACCAGGGAAAGCACTTCTTGATGCACCACGGCTTGCTCGGTATATTCGTGCACACCGTTATTGGCGACGTACACTCCGGAAGACGTCCCATTGGCCTCGGTGTAGATGAATCCGTTAGAGGCGTTCAGCGACGGCAGCCTGGCTGCTCGCGCTTGCGCCGTATCCTCGCGTGCTAATAGCAGGGCGAGATTTGCGGTCTGAATCTGGCCCCCATACTGCCGTGCCCGCGACAAGGCGTCTGGCACGCTGATGACATCGGGCGAGGGCGGATTCACGGGAGGAACCGGTTGCGCCGGCCCCAACCCTGCCAGCAGAGCGAGGTAGACGCAAACGGCAAATCGTTGTTTCATGGCGGCTGTTAACCAGTGGATCATTCTATTCTGAAGATACGCTGTGGATTCAGCGTGATGCTTGCCGGCATGGATGGCGTAACAGCAGGTCGCGAAGCGCCAAGGGGCACCTTCAGCTAATCTTCAGCCTGTCCCACTATCGTAAGAACGCACCGTCAACACGCACCCTTGAAAGGAGTGCACGCGCATGAAAACACCTCTTCTATTCCTTCTTGCGAGCGTCGCGTTCGCCGCGCCCCCAAGCTACAAAGTGGTTGGCAAGATTAAAATCGGCGGCGCGGGCCGCTGGGATTACTCTTACTCTGACAGCGCCAATCACCGCCTCTATGTATCGCACGGTACCCAGACGGAGGTGGTGGATACAGCCACCGACAAACTCATCGGCACCATCACGGGCACTACTGGCGTGCATGGGATCGCTGTCGCCAATGACATGGGCCGGGGGTATATCAGCGATGGCGGGGATAACGACGTTACGGTCTTCGACCTGAAGACTCTGAAGGTTCTGAGCAAGGTGAAGACAGGCCAGAATCCCGATGCCATTATCTACGAGCCGGTGTCGCATCGGGTATTCACCTTCAATGGCCGCAGCGCGGACTCAACGGCCATCGACGCCAAGACCGGCGACATTCTTGCCGCATCGATTCCCGTAGGCGGCAAGCCGGAATTCGCGCAGATCGATGGCAAGGGACATATCTACGTAAACATTGAAGACAAGAATGAAATCATCGAAGTGGATGCCAAGAACGCCCTGGTTGCCAAGCGCTATTCCATCGCCCCGTGCGACGGCCCCAGCGGCCTCGCAATCGATCCCAAGGGCCGCTTGTACTCCGTATGCGAGAACAAGCTTATGATAGTGAGCGATCCGGCATCAGGCAAGGTGCTGGCGACAGTTCCAATCGGAGGAGGAACGGATGGAGTGGCCTTCGATGATGGCTACGCGTTCAGCGCTAACGGCGCGGACGGAACCATCACAATGGTCGGCGAAACTGCGCCCGGCAAGTTCGAGGCGCTAGCTACGATCCCGACCCAGCGACTAGGCCGGACGATTGCCGCCGATCAACGAGCGCATAAACTGTACATCCCGGCCGCGGAGTACGGTCCAACGCCGCCTCCCAGCAGCGACGGCAAGAAGAGCCGCCCGTCAGTGTTGCCAGATAGCTTCGAAATTTTAGTGGTCGGCCGGTAATTCGTGTGCCAAGCTGGGATACTTGGATACCCAGCTTGTGAATAGCTACGACGAACTACGTTACAACAACCTTCCCAACCTCGATACGCACCCCAACAGGCTGTGGGTGCTGGCGAAGCTGGCGGGATTAAATCCAACTCCGGTCGAGAGCTGCAGAGTATTGGAGCTAGGCACCAGCGAAGCGGCCAATATCATCGGCATGGCGGTGGCGCTATCGGGCGCGCACTTTACCGGCATCGATCTGGCGCAAGAACCTCTCACCCGCGGACAACGCGTGATCGACGGCCTGGGACTTACGAATGTCCAGTTGCTGCGCATGAATCTGCTGGAAGTCGACGAGTCGCTCGGGAAGTTCGACTACATCTTGACGCACGGCATCTACGGATGGACTCCTCCAGAAGTTGGCGAAAAGATCCTTGAGATCGCCCAGCGGTGCCTGACAAGCGATGGCATAGCATTTGTAAGTTTCAACACGCACCCGGCGGGACACATTCGGCGGATGGTGCGGGATATGATGCTGTATCACGCGGGGCGTTATAAGAATCCTCACGAGCGCCTGGAACACGCGCGCGCCTTCCTGAGAGTTCTGGCCCTTGGCCGTCCCCAACCCGAGGCATTTGACGCCGCCGCGTCCGATTTTGCGCGAACTTTGCTGGAGCACAGCGACAGTGCGTTGTTTCACGACGAATTGGCGCCGGTGTACGAACCGGTCTATTTTCACGAATTCGTGGCGCGGGCGGACGCTCATCGCTTGCAATATTTGGGGGAAGCCAGCGGTTACGATTTTCCAAGAAACTTGCAGCCGGAAGCAATCGAAGCAGCGCGCACAATTGCGGCGGGCGACCGGACCGCTGAACAGCAGTATCTTGATTTTCTACGGATGCGGGGTTTCCGCAAATCACTGCTCTGCCACCAAGACCGAACTCTAGGGGATTCCTGGGAAGCTTCGCAAATCGTTGGCTGTTATGCGACCACGGCGGCCAACGAAGATAAGGATGGCGGATTCAGCGCTTCGGACAAGGTCCGCATGACGACTACGCACGCGGTGCCAATTGAATACATGCGGCATTTGATCAAGATTCGTCCGCTGCCGATGAAGGTTGAGGCGGAACAGGCCCATGTTGCGCTAGAGCTATTCAAGGTTGGCATCATCGAATTGCATGCGACTCGCGGGATCGCGGTGGAAGCAGGAGAAAAGCCGTGTGCGAGTCCCCTGGCGCTGTATCAAGCAGCGAACGGGGAGCCGACGGTTACAACCCTGTGGCATCGGGCACTCGAAATCGAAGGTGAGGAGGCCCGGCGGATGCTATTACTTCTGGACGGCACCCGAGACCGCGAGGCGCTGTGCCAAGCGATCGAGTGTTCGCGAGAGCGGTTAGACCATGAACTACGAATGCTGGGCCGCCTTGGAATGTTGGTGGCCTAGTAATTTACGGATTGACGAAGTCCCACTCGGCGGCTCCTCGTTGGGCGAGCGCCGATACGTCGCCGGGCAACAGGTAGCGTTGGTCGGCGAGAGATTTCGCAGCCGCTTCGAATTTCTTCAGGTAATCGTCTTTGCCCGCGTAACGTTCCTCAATGGAAAGGCGCGGATCGCCGGATTTCATGCGCTCGGCCTTGGTGCGCGCAAAAGGGATGAACGAACCGGCCTGCGTGGCAAGCATTTTCGGCGCGCCGATTTCGTCGGCGCGCAGGTTCCAGCCAGTGTAGGTCGCCAAAGGTACGGCAAGTTCCGGCATGCGGATGCCCGCAATATCCAGCCCGTCTTGATCCACTTGCGGAACCATCACGGGATACGGCCGGCCAATTTCGGGCGGCTCCTGGGTGGCAATGCCCTTGGCACGGAAATCCGGCCCATAGTTCGATGGGTAAGCGAGGTGGATCGTGCTGGGGAAAACGATGCCGGGGATCTTAGGGAATTGGACTCCCGCGGGCGGCACCAGTTCGTGCGCAGCGATGCGCGGATACTTCGAAGGAGGCGGTTCAACGCCCCCTTTCACCCAGGCGTCCATCGCAGCGAGCAGAGCACGGAAGGTCCAGGTATAAGGATTGGGATTTGGCAGGTTCTGCGTGCCGCGCCGTACCGGTGGAAATTGCGCCGGCCCATGCTGTCCCCCGCTCAGCAAATAAATGCGCGAGGTAGGGGGCAACACGGCATCACTTTTTCCATCGAGCGTGATGTGGGTCAGAGACGCTGCGCGCCCGTAATATTCGTATTCGGAATTCATGTAGAAAATCTTGGGCCAGAATTCTTTGGGCAGCGCGTGTGTTAGCAGGCCATCTTTTATCCCGGTCTGAGGATCGGTCTGTTCGAGATCTGTAAAAGGAAAGATATCCACCGGCGTAAGCGTGTTTGCAAAGGGATTGCTGTCACGTGAAGGCTGGGCGAAACGCATGTTGAAGCCGCCGCGTCCGCCACCCGCCACGTCGACCAGTAGACTGTCGAAAACCTTGCGCCCACGGTCATCGCGATTGAATCCGTAATACAGCATGGTGCGGAGGAAGCGGCCACTCTGCGAGACGCCGAATCCGTAAGCGCGCTTCAGCGGGAGGTTTGGGGTGGGCGCGCCCGCCACAAACCCGCCGTAACGCAACCACGAAACCATGTCGCGCACCGCGGCGAAGCCAGTCCCGGCAACGGGAGGATTCTCCGAACTGTAGACCAGTTCGTAAATTCGGCCTGCATCAAAGCCGTTTTTCGGCACGATAGTTTCGCCATTTTCGATGTGCCAGTCGGCGCGCGGGATCGTCGTGCGCGGACCTTCCACCTGATCGCGCACGGTCAGGGTGAGACTCGGGTCGTTGGGATTCAGAACCTTGTACGGCTTGTGGTTGCGATCGGCAACGCTGTAGCGAGATTCCTTGCGATCCGGCGTAATTTCGGCGCGCACAATTCCTTGAATACCCGGCACTACAGGCGGGTATAGATACACCAGGTTCGGCGCATCGGGCATGTCGAACTGCCAACCCACCCACAGCAGCGTGTAACCCTGATTCATGAGCAAACCGTCGCCGAAATCGTCCGTACTGCGCGGGTCGAGCGCGGTATTGGCGCGGTTGAAGTGCGTCAGCATGCTCTTAAGGCCGCGATTGGAGACCTCATAGAACACCGTGCCGTTGCCCTTCTTCGGATTCTTCGGGCGCAGCAGGAAGATGTCGGAGGAAAACTCCACCATGCCGTCTCTGTTGCGTGGAGCTTTGTCGATGTCGACGATAGCTAGATTCGCGGGGAGCTTCGGGTTCACGGCAAAAAAGGCTTTGCCGACGATGCGCTCATAAGCACCGGTGCTGCCAAAAAGTTTGCCGTCAAGCACGTCGGAGCGTTCCTTGATCTCCAGCCGGACCACGGCGGCGTGAGCGACGGCGGCAGCTAATAGCGGAATGACGAACCCTTTTCTCATGGCGGCTCCTACTCGAATTTCTTTCCGCCGATGTAGACGGCACTGATGGTTCGCGTGTTCAGGATGTTATCCAAGGGGCTCTTATCGAGTACGACCAGGTCGGCCATCTTACCTTTGGCAAGCGTGCCGTAGTCCTTGTCGATTCCCAGGATTTCGGAGTTGATCTTAGAAAACGCTTCGATCACTTGCATGGGCGTCATGCCGTACTTCACCATCTGCTCCATTTCGAGGTGTTCGAAGAATCCCTCGAAGCGGGCGGGAGAGGGTCCGCTGTCCGTGCCGAGGCCGATGCGCACGCCTCCGGCTTTCACCATTTTGGTGAAGTTCGCAGAGGCGATCTCCAGATCCCGGCGGTTGATCGCTAGATCCTTGAGTTTGGACTGCTCATCTTTCAAGCGGGTCTTGGCGATTTCAATTCGTTTGGGGTCGAACACGCGGGAGAGGAACGGATCGTCGAGCCAGGGAGGCGAATCGGCGTAGACAAAGGATGACAACTCGCGAACCAGAGTAGCGGTGATGCCGACTTTCTTGGCTTTCATCACAGCGATGAAGGAGTCATCGACTTCGCGGTCCCGGACCTCATGGGCCAGCATGTCGATTCCCTGCTCCATCAAGAACATGGCGTCGTCGTAGTCGTGAATGTGCGCCAGGGCCTTCATGTGGTGTTTGTGAGCCTGATCGATGACAGCGGCGGCGATCTCCGGACGCAGCTTCTTAACCGTGTTGCGGCGGTCATCCACCACAACCTTCACTGCATCAGCGCCTTTCTTGAACAGCTCTTCCACTTTGAGCCGCGCGATGTCGGGCGTGGGAGCGTCCTTTTCAAACTCGAAACGGTGTTGTACGGTGTACGCGCGGGCGCCCTTGATGTCGCCGTGGCGCTGCTCGTCGCGAATCTTCAGGACATCATCGCCATCGCCACCCATCCCGATCGTAGAAGTGATTCCATACTGGGCGAAATGGCGGAGCTTCAGCGCAGGCTCGTCACTGATGTGCGAGTGGGCATTGATGATCCCGGGGATGATGACTTTACCGGTCAGGTCGATTATCTGCGCTCCGTCGGGAGCCTTGGTCCTCGCGGCGGGCCCCATAGCTGTGATCCGTCCTCCGGAAATGACGATGGTGGCGTCGCGCATAGGCACGCTGCCGGTGCCATCGATCACCATCGCGTGCGTGAGGACAGTTGTTTGAGCGGAGACACCTAGGGCAGCGGCCAAGGCCAGGAAAATTGCAGATCGCATACGTTTGACCATCATACATTGATGGCGCTCAGCTTGAGATTAACGTGCGCGAATGCCCTGCCCCGGCGTGACATCCTGCAGCTTGCTATCGCGAACTACGAAAGTTCCTTCGACTAGGACGTCGCGGAATCCTTCGGAATACTGCGCCGGGTTTTCATAGGTAGCCTTGTCGATGACACGCGCGGGATCGAAAACGGAGATGTCGGCGTCGGCTCCGACTTTCAAACGGCCCTTCTGGCGCATCTGCGGAGACATTGTCTCCAGACGCTGGGCCGGCATAAGCGTTGATTTCCGGATGGCATCCATGAGCGAAAGCGCCTTCTCTTCGCGCACGTATTTACCGAGCAGCCGCGCGTAGGTGCCGGCCGCGCGCGGGTGCCCCACACCGTTCTCGATGATGCCGTCACTCGCGATCAGCAGCAGAGGATGAGCGATCGCCAGGCGCATCATTTCCTCTGTGTTGCTGAACAGGACCACGGTGCCACCCTGCTTGCGGTAGCGTTCGAACAATTGCGGATTCAGGCGCTCTCCGGTCGCAGGCCAAAGTAAGTCCGGGTAATCGATCCCGTGCAATTGTTGCCAGCCCGAATCAAAGTAAGCCGATTCGAGCATGGTGGCTCCGGCAATATAGGGATACGCTTCGGTGGTCACATCCAACCCGCGAGCATGCGCACCTTCAATCATGCGCAGAGCCTGAGGCGTCTTCTTGGTGGCGGCGCTGTTCAGATGGACAACGTGAAGTGGAGCCCCCGACGCGACGGCATCCGCGATCACTTCCTGTAATGACGCGATGACATTTCCGGCCCGCACATGAACGAACACGGGGCGTTTGAACTTCGCAGCTAGATAAAACAAACTCAGAATTTCGTCCGGGCTGGCGGTTGGCGTGTAGGTAATTCCAAGGCCTAGCCCCAAACCGCCTTCGTCCAACCCTCTTTGGACAGCGGATTCAATTGCCTTCTGCTCTTCGGGAGTCGACACCCGGTTCATGGCGGTGTCGCGCGGGAGCAGGCGTCCGGAGTCGTGCATCACGATCATGCGCGCAGGAATATCCCCCGCACTGGCACCGAAATGAATCAGCGCTTTGCCTTCGCGGGCGGCATACCATTCGCTTACGGGCGAGACGCCAACTTCCAGTTCCAGGGCGGTAGTGACACCGTCCATGGCTTTGTAGCGATAAGCCTCAGGCGTTTGTCCGTGGGAGTGGAGATCGATGAAGCCGGGTGCGACCACCAAGCCAGTGGCATCGATCTCGGTCTTTCCGTGGAGCGCGCGCGTCGAAATCGCAGTGATCTTCTTGCCGGTGATCCCGACGTTACGAACCGCGTCCAGACCCGTTTCGGGGTCCATAACGCGTCCACCGCGGAGTACCACGTCGTAACTTTGCGCGGCCAAAAGCGACGGCAGCAACCACAGCAGGAATCGCATGCGGCTAGTCTACAATAATGACCAGGACCTCGCTATGACCAGACGACTTTTTGCATCCGCCACACTGATCTCGCCGCTTGCAGCATTGCTCCATGCCCAGGGCAAGAAGAAGAGCTTCACCTTCCACGGGAAAGTGCAATCGATGGACGCTGCTTCGAAGAGCATGACAGTCGATGGGGCCAAGGTTGAGGGCTGGATGGACGCCATGACGATGAAGTACGAAGTGGATAACGCGGACGTGCTCAAGACCGCGAAAGTCGGCGATACCATCGAGGCTACGGTCTACGATGGCGACTATAAACTGTACAAGGTACATGTGGTAAAGCCGGACCAAAAGAAGTAAACCCCTCCTTTAGAAGTAGATAGCGTATTCCAGACCAATCCGATCTGACAGGACCTTTTTGGTCTGATATACTTAGACCGGATGTTAAAGCTGACCAAAAAGGCTGACTATGGGCTGATCGCCCTGCGTCACTTGGCAGTGGCCAAAGTGGAGAACACTTCGCGCACCAGTGCGTCGGCTAAGGACATCGCAGATTCCTACGGAATTCCGCTGCCGCTACTGTCGAAAGTTCTACAGAAACTAGCCCGTGGCGGGCTGTTAATTTCTGAACAGGGGACGAACGGTGGCTACCGCCTGGCGCGTGAGGCGCGTGATATTTCCGCATTGGAAGCGATCCGCGTGATCGACGGCCCCATTATCCTGACCAAGTGCTTCACGGAGCATGCAGGCTGCGACCAGTCGGCGCTGTGCACGGTGCGTGAACCGCTGCGTAAGGTGCATGAGGGCATTCTGAGTTTGCTGGCAAACATTTCACTTTCGGATTTGGCGAGCGAAGAGATGCAGATTCCTAGCGTCCGGCCGCCCTTGCAAAACATCCAACTAACGAGGCCCTCTTGAAACTACCGATTTACATGGACAACCACGCCACCACGCCGGTAGATCCGCGCGTGTTTGAGGCGATGCGCCCGTACCTGAGCAACGTCTTTGGCAACTCCGCCAGCCGCAACCACAGCTTTGGATGGGAAGCGGAAGAGGCCGTGGAGAAGGCGCGCAAGCAGGTCGCCAGCCTGATCGGCGCGACGGCTAAGGAAATCGTCTTTACCAGCGGCGCGACGGAATCGGATAACTTGGCGCTCAAGGGCGTGGCCGAGATGTATGCCGAAAAAGGCAACCACATCATTACGGCCGCGACTGAGCACAAGGCGATCCTCGACACCTGCAAGCGCTTGGAGAAGCATGGCACGCGGGTCACGTATCTGCCGGTGCAGCAGAACGGTCTGGTGGACCTGGATCAATTGCGCGCGGCGATCACGGACAAGACCATTCTCATTAGCATCATGCACGCCAACAATGAGATCGGCGTGCTGCAACCGATTCGCGAGATCGGCAAGATCGCCAAGGAGCGCGGCGTCCTGTTGCATACCGACGGGACACAGGCGGCAGGCAAGATTCCAGTGAGCGTAATGGACGACAACATCGACCTGATGTCCATCAGCGCTCATAAGATGTACGGACCAAAGGGAGTAGGCGCTCTCTATGTGCGCCGCCGCAATCCGCGCGTGCAACTGACGGCGCAGATGGATGGCGGGGGCCATGAGCGCGGCATGCGGTCGGGCACGCTGAATGTCCCTGGAATCGTCGGATTGGGCGAGGCGTGCGCGCTGGCGCAAGCGGAAATGCCCGCGGAATCGAAGCGCATGGCGTTTTTGCGCGATAAGTTGAAAGAGCGGCTGCTGAACTCACTCGACGAGGTTTACATCAACGGCACTCTGGAACACCGGCTGCCGAACAATCTCAACATCAGCTTCGCCTATGTGGAAGGCGAAAGCTTGCTGATGGGGATCAACGAGATTGCAGTATCAAGCGGGTCGGCTTGCACGTCAGCGACGCTGGAACCCAGCTACGTGCTGAAGGCGCTGGGCGCGGGCGACGATCTGGCGCATTCTTCTATACGGTTCGGCTTGGGCCGTTTTAACACCGAAGAAGAAGTGGATTACGTTGCCGGGAAAGTGATTGAAGTAGTTAAGAAGTTACGCGAGCTTTCCCCGCTCTATGAGATGTTCAAAGAAGGCATCGATTTAACCAAAGTTCAGTGGACTGCGCACTAAGAGGCTAAGGAAAACACTATGGCATATTCAGACAAAGTCATCGATCATTACAACCATCCGCGCAACGTCGGTTCGCTTGATAAGAGCGATCCCAATGTGGGCACGGGCATGGTGGGCGCACCCGAGTGCGGCGACGTGATGAAGCTGCAGGTAAAGGTGAACCCGGAGACGGGCGTGATCGAAGACGCCAAGTTCAAGACCTTCGGCTGCGGCAGCGCCATCGCGAGTTCTTCGCTGGCGACGGAATGGCTGCGCGGCAAAACGGTGGACGAAGCGCTTGCGATCAAGAACACCGACATCGTCACCGAGCTGAGCCTGCCGCCTGTGAAAATCCACTGCTCGGTGCTGGCCGAAGACGCTATCAAGGCGGCGATTTCCGATTACAAAAAGAAAGCAGTCCCGGCTACCAGCGAGGCTGCTCGGGTCTAACGGTTTTTGCATGGTCACGGTCACACCCAAAGCGGTTAATAAGATTCGCGAGGCATTCCAGCGCGAGGGCGTGAACGGAGGCCTGCGTCTGGGCGTCCTAGGCGGCGGCTGCTCAGGCTTGAGCTATCAGTTCAAGTTCGACGTGAAGCCGCGGCCGACAGACCAGGTTCTCAATTTCGACGACGTGAAGGTCTTTATCGACCCCAAGAGCCTGGTTTTCCTGGATGGTATGACGCTTGACTGGCAGGATTCGCTGATGCAGTCGGGGTTCGTGTTTGAGAATCCGCACGCTAAGAAAAGTTGTGGCTGCGGGACGTCTTTTTCGGCCTGATGCAGTTCTACG
>CAZDGT010000149.1:0-9378 GCA_964504905.1 uncultured Bordetella sp.
GTCGGCTACCATTGCCGGGTCGCTTGCAGGCACGTCGACCGTTGTCAGCTACATCGAAAGCTCGGCCGGTGTTTCGGCGGGCGGACGCAGCGGCGTCACGGCGATTGTGACCGGACTGCTTTTTATCGTGGCCCTATTTGCGGCTCCACTGATCGGAGCGGTCCCGGCGGCCGCTACCGCACCCGCATTGGTAGTGGTGGGCGGCATGATGTTGTCCTCCATTGGAGAGATTCCGTGGGATGACGTGTGCATCGCGTTCCCCGCTTTTCTCACGCTGGTGATGATCCCGCTCACTTTCAGCATTGCCAATGGACTGGCGTTCGGCCTGACGTCCTACGTGCTAATTCACCTGGCTCGGGGGCGCGGCAATGAATTGCCCAAAGCAGCGTATCCATTGGCGATTCTGCTGCTCATCCGCTTCATCTATATGGGAAGCCGACTCTAGCGGTATGTTAAAATTCTAGGCGTCCGGGTTCCAGTGGGGAAAGTTTCCTTCGTGGGTCCACGTTGCCCACCCGCGGTTTCCTCCGCGCGGCGCACCTTGAGCGTAGGCTCGCAAGGGGGTGGGTTATGGCGAACAGCGCTGCCAGCAAAACGTTTGAATTTATCTTGAACGGCCGAAGTGTGTCGGTTGGCGCGAGTGTACACACCACGCTGCTCGATGTGCTGCGAGACCGGGGACTGACCGGCGCCAAGGAAGGCTGCGCCGAGGGCGAATGCGGCGCGTGCACGGTAGTGATGCTGGCTGATCATGAATACGGTTGCGCCTATCGCTCGGTCAACAGTTGCTTGATGCTGACGCCGATGGCGGCGGGCCGCGAGATTTATACGGTGGAGGCATTGGCGGAACGCGGTGAACTGGCCGAAGCGCAGAAAGCGATGGCGGCGGCGGGCGGATCGCAGTGCGGGTACTGTACTCCAGGCTTTGTGATGAGCCTGTTCGCGGAGCAATACCGGCCTGGGCGCGTGGGTCCGTGCGATCCTGCCGAACTCGGCGGCAACTTATGTCGCTGCACGGGCTATCGTCCCATTCGCGACGCGGCGCTGTCGTTGGGTCCCGCACCCGCAGGAGCGTTTCACGATCGCCTGTCGCGACCTGCACCTACGCTGGAGCCGATTGCATACGTGTCGGAAGATTCGACATTCGAACGACCGGCAACTCTCGAAGAATGTTTCGCGATCATGGCCGCGGATCCTGAAGCACGCTGGATTGCGGGCGCGACGGACATGGGCGTGGAAGCGAATTTGAAGTTTCGCCGCTGGCCGCATTTGGTAAGTCTGGAAGGCGTAGCAGAGTTGCGTGAGTTCGTCGAGACCAGCGAGTCCGTGCGGATTGGCGCGGGTCTTCCCTTGACCGAGGTCGCGTTGCGCTGGACCGGAGCTCCTCAGGCGTTCCGCGATTGGCTGCTCTTGTTCGCGTCGCCTCCTATCCGCAACCGGGCTACGCTGGGCGGAAATCTCGCGACCGCGTCGCCCATCGGCGATAGCGCTCCGCTGTTGATGGCGATGGATGCGGTTCTGCACATCGCGAGTGCGGGTGGACGGCGCACGGTTCCAGTGGCGTCATTCTTCTCGGGCTATCGGCAGACGGCACTACGACCCGGCGAGTTACTGACGGCAATCGAAATTCCCAAGCCGTTTGCATCTTCGATCTGTTTCTACAAGGCCGCCAAGCGCCGTGTGGACGACATCAGCACAGTAGCCGCCGGGATCTCCATGGATCAGGACGGCGCGGGGCGCGTGACGCGTGCCGTGTTTGCGTTCGGCGGCGTGGCGGCGGTTCCATTGCGTGTATACGCGGCGGAAGAAGCAATCTTGGGACAGCGCTGGAATCAGGCTGCGGTGGAGCGCGTGCAGGCAGTTTTGGATCGAGTGCTCAAACCAATCAGCGATCACCGTGGCTCCGCGGAATACCGGGTTGAAGTGGCTAAGAGCTTGGTCGAGAAGTTCTGGTGGGAGCGGCAGGAGGCGGCCGCATGAAAATCGCGGGACAAGCCGTACCGCATGAGAGCGCTAACGGACACGTTTCGGGCGCCGCGCTCTATACCGACGACTTGTGCGAGCGTTTCCCTGGGATCCTGCACGCTTGGCCGGTGATGGCGCCGCACGCGCACGCGTTGGTGAAGCGACTAGATGCGATGCCGGCTCTGGACGAGCCCGGGGTTATTGCGATATTGACCGGCGACGACGTTCCCGGGGAAGGCGACTCCGGCTGCACGCGCCACGACGAACCGTTGTTCCCCAAAGAAGTGATGTTTTATTTGCAGCCGGTCGCGTGGGTGCTGGGCGAGACTTTGGAAGCGGCTCGCAGTGGCGCGGCCCGCGTGATTGCTGAGTACGAACCCTTGCCCGCGGTGCTGACCATCGAAGACGCCATCGCTTCAGCAAGTTTTCATTCCGGGCCAATTCGAGTGATGCGCGGGGACGCGGCACTGATCGAGCGAAGCCAGCTCCAGTTTGAGGGCGAGTTGTTCATCGGGGGCCAGGAACACTTTTATTTGGAAACGCAATGCGCGATTTCCTGGATGGATGAAACCGGCGGCCTGGCCGTGGAGTGCTCCACGCAGCACCCGAGTGAAACGCAGGACATCGTCGCCCGCGTGCTGGGTCTCGCGCGCCACCAGGTGATGGTGGAGTGTCTGCGCATGGGCGGAGCGTTCGGGGGTAAGGAAGTGCAAGCCAACGCGTGGGCTGCCATTGCCGCGCTTGGGACGTGGAAGACCAAGCGTCCGGTGCGCGTGCGCCTGACGCGTGCGCTCGATATGGCGCTGACCGGCAAGCGCCACCCATTCCTTGCGAGATACGCAGCGGGATTCACGCGCGAAGGGCGAATCGAAGGCGTCCGCATTGAGTTCTATTCGG
Source organism: uncultured Bordetella sp. (assembly GCA_964504905.1). Taxonomy (GTDB): domain Bacteria; phylum Acidobacteriota; class Terriglobia; order Bryobacterales; family Bryobacteraceae; genus Palsa-187. The sequence goes on from CAZDGT010000149.1 coordinate 2,863, forward strand.
ATGGCGGCTGGAGCCTCGATCTATCCGACCCGGTTCTGGCGCGCGCGTTGTTTCACGCCGACAATACTTATCTGCTGCCTGCAGCCGATTTGACCGGCTATGTGTGCCGTACACACAAGACCTCGCAAACGGCGTTTCGTGGATTTGGCGGGCCGCAGGGAATGCTTGTAATCGAAGACATCCTGGATCAGGCCGCACGCCGGTTGGGGCTCGCGCCTGAAGTCGTGCGCGAGCGCAACTTCTATCGCGAAGGCGACGTCACGCATTACGGCCAGGCAGTGAAAGATGCGAGCCGCATCCAAACAATCTGGACGGAGTTGCTCCAAACGAGCGACTTCACGGAACGGCGAAAGTCCGTCGACAGTTTCAACGCCGAACATCCGCATCACAAACGCGGCCTGGCGATCACCCCGGTGAAGTTCGGAATCTCGTTCACTGCGACGCTCTTCAACCAGGCGGGAGCGATGGTGTTGATCTATCGCGACGGCAGCGTGCAGGTGAACCACGGTGGCACCGAGATGGGCCAGGGTTTGCACACCAAGATCGGACAAATTGCGGCGGACGCGCTGGGTGTTCTGCCCGAGGCAATCCGCGTGATGGCTACTCGCACCGATAAAGTCCCCAACACGTCGGCGTCGGCCGCTTCGGCAAGTACCGACCTGAATGGTGCGGCGGTGTTGGACGCCTGCTCTCAGTTGCAAGTGCGGCTGACTCCGGTTGCCGCCGCGATGCTGAAGTGCGAGTCGGCCTCGGTACGTTTTGCCGATGGACAAGTTTACGCAGAAGCCGCCAACGCCGAACCTCTCGCTTTCCGCCAAGTTTGCGAGGCGGCATACCGTCAGCGAATCGCGTTGTTCGCGCAAGGCTACTACCGGACGCCAGAGATCCACTACGATCCGGCAACGCTGCGCGGCACTCCGTTTTACTACTACGTGTATGGCGCTGCTGTTTCCGAAGTTGAACTGGACGGGTTCACGGGCGATTCGCGGCTCCTCAGAGTCGATATTCTCGAAGACGCGGGAACGTCCATTTCACCGATCGTCGACCGTGGGCAGATCGAAGGCGGATTTATCCAGGGCGTTGGCTGGATGATGATTGAAGAACTTTTGTGGGATGCGCAAGGCCGCGTGGCCACCGCCGGAGCGTCTACCTACAAACTGCCCTCGTGGTCGGAGATCCCCGCTAAGTTCAACGTCAATTTCCTGGAGCGTGCCGCGCAACCCGGCGTGGTCTTTGGCAGCAAGGCCGTAGGCGAGCCGCCGCTGATGCTCGCGATTTCCGTGCGCGAAGCCATCCGTGACGCAGTGGCCGCGTTTGGAAACGGCGGACCTGTTGCGTTGGCCGTGCCGGCAACACCAGAGCGCATCTTCTTTGCCATCCGGCGCGCGCGTCAAGAGAAGCAGGTGCCAGCAAACGGAGTCCTGCATCCATGAGCGTCATTGACCGCGGTGAAATTCTGCGGGCGCCTCTATTTCATACGCCGCGGAATCCCTTCCTCGATGAGCGGGGTCTCGAGAGCTACTGGGACGGTGGCCTGCTGATCCGCGCGGGTAAAGTGGTCGCGTGCGGCGAGTATGCCGATATTCAAGCCGCGAATTCCAGCGTGCCAGTCACGGATCTGCGTGGCGGCTTTCTGCTGCCGGGCTTGATCGATACGCACACGCACTTCCCCCAACTACGTGTACTAGGCGGACTCGGGCGCGAGTTGCTCGACTGGCTGGAAATGTTCGCGCTGCCCGAAGAAGCACGCATGGCGGATGACGCCTATGCCTGCGATACCGCTCAGAGATTCGTTCACACACTGGCCGCGCACGGCACTACCACGGCGATGGTGTTTGGCGCTCATTTCGCGGGTGCGACCGCCTCGTTGTTTGAAGCGGCGTCGGCTTCCGGTCTCCGCATCGTGAGCGGGCTGGTAGTTTCCGATCGCGAGCTGCGTCCGGAGCTGCATCAGCGTCCCGAAGACGCATATCGCGATTGCACCGACTTGATCCATAGATTCCACGGCAAGGGACGTCTGCTGTACGCGGTGACGCCGCGCTTTGCGCTATCAACCTCCGAAGCGATGCTCGAAATGTGCCAGACGCTGCAGCGGGAAAATCCCGGTTTGCGCTTTCAAACGCATCTGAACGAGAGCCGGAAGGAGATCGCCGAAGTCGCGCGGCACTTTCCATGGGCCTCCGATTATTTAGGCGTGTATGAGCGCTATGACCTGGGAGGCAGTGGCGCCGTGATGGCTCACAATGTCCATCCCAGCGATTCCGAGTTGGAGCGGCTGGCTGCCAACGGCACCGCGATTTCGCATTGCCCCTGTAGCAACGCGGCCCTTGGAAGCGGTCTGTTTCCGCTGCGCCGGCACTTGGCTGCGGGAGTAAAGTGCGCGCTGGGCACTGACGTGGGCGGTGGCACTGGATTCGGCATGCTGAAGGAAGGCTTGCAGGCTTACTTGATACAGCGTCTGGCGAGGGATGGCGCTTTGCTGGTCCCGGCACATTTGCTCTACTTGGCGACGCGCGCGGGCGCGGTGGCGTTGGGCATGGAAGACGAGATTGGTGATTTTAGTCCGGGTAAGGCGGCGGACTTCGTCTACCTGCGTCCACCAAAGAGCAGCCCGCTCGACGCGGTGGTGGAGCAAGCGGACGGCATGGATCGAATCCTGGCGGCGCTATTCACGCTGGGCGGAGCGGAAAGCGTGCGCGAAGTTCGCGTGGAAGGATCGGTCGTCTATCGCGCGCCGGAAGCATGACCATCGAACACTTGAATTCTCTGGATCGTGCGGAGTTTGTGTCGGTAATCGGCTGGGTTTTCGAGGACTCGCCTTGGGTGGCCGAACGGGCCTGGGACGCGCGACCCTTTGCGGATTTGGGCGCGCTGCATGGCGTGATGGTTGCTGAAGTAGAACGGGCGCTGCCGGAGGAACAACTGGCACTGCTGCGGGCGCATCCCGATCTGGGTACGCGGGCTGGAGTGAGCGAAGCGTCGACAGAGGAACAGGCAGGCGCGGGACTCGACCAGCTCACACAAGAAGAGTTTGAACGCTTGCGCAGTTTGAACGAGTCCTATCGGAACAGGTTTGGCTTTCCGTTTTTGTTTGCGGTCAAAGGCAGCACGAAGCACGATATTTTGGAGGGGCTTGAGCAACGGGTTCAGTCCTCGCGGGAACAGGAATTCCGTGTAGCACTCGAACAGGTCTACCGGATCGCAAAATTCCGTCTCGACGGTATTTAAGAAGGAGAGAAGCGTGGAGCAATTTGCGAGCGGTTGGAAACGGAACTACTACGGCAAGGGCGATGTCACCGCGTACCGTCTGAATCGGGATGGGGTCACGCCGGGCGATCAAAGTCCGGTGTTCGGCGCGAATGTGAAGATGCTGGCGTATGGCGACGCCTTCTGGCCCACCTACACTACGGGTGATAACACGGGCCTGGTGGCCACCGATTCGATGAAGAATTTTATTCAACGCGAAACGTTGAATTATTCCGGGCCGGACCTGGAAGACTATGGCCGCTTTCTTGCGACGAAGTTCCTCGGAACCTATCCACAAGTGGAAGGCGTCCAGGTTTCCGCCGCTGAAGTTCCGTACGCTGCTTTGCAGGCCCAGAGCCCCGCGTTCGCACCTGGCGGGCCCGAGCGCTTCACGAGCCGCTTCGAAGTGGATCGCGCGGGAGTAGGGGAGATCGCTTCCGGTATTCGCGGATTCAGGCTGCTGCGACTCGGCGGTAGCGCCTTTCATGGATTTGTCCGCGATGAATACACGACCCTGCCGGACATCAGGAATCGGCCGCTCCGCATGGGGCTGGATCTCGAGTGGACATACACTTCCAATGAGGCCGGATTCAGCGCAGGCAAGATTCCCGTGGCGGTCCGAGCAATCGTGCGTCAGGTGTTTGAGGGATTCGAGTCAGGCAGTATCCAGCAGGTCATCTACCAGATCGGCATGAAGATGCTGGCTGAGATCCCTGCGATCGCCGGGGTCCATCTGGAGGCTGAAAATTACACTTGGGATACCGTCGCCGAGCGCGGCGAGGAACTGGGTGTTTATACCGACGCGCGGCCTCCATATGGCTGCCTGGGCCTGCGCTTGCGAAGATAGAAACTGTATGGTTCGCCTCTCCACCCACGTGCTCGACACCGCGCGCGGCGCCCCTGCAAAAGGGGTGACGATTGAGCTTCATCGCGTAGACAACGGCGAGAGGCTGCACTTGAAAACGATGATCACGAATGCCGACGGAAGAACGGACAGCCCACTACTGGCGGGTGAGCGCCTCGAAGCAGGCATCTACGAATTGACGTTCCGCGCGGGCGACTACTTGCGCAGCTCGGGCGCGACGCTAACAGATCCGCCGTTTCTGGACGACATCGTAGTGCGCTTTGGGATCGCCGAGCCAGAAGGCAACTATCACATCCCGTTGCTGCTCTCTCCGTTCGGCTACAGCACCTATCGGGGATCATGATGCCGCAGGTCATCGCGCGCTGCCGGCAGCTCGCTACATACACGGAAGAGCCGGGTTCAATCACGCGCACGTTCCTCTCAGAACCCATGCGCTGCGTCCACAACGACGTGCGAGCGTGGATGGAGCAGGCCGGGATGAAGGTGCGCATCGACGCGGCCGGTAATCTGCGCGGCTACTATAGCGGCACAAAGCCGGACGCCCCAAGATTGATCATCGGATCGCATCTGGATACCGTCCCTAATGCTGGGGCGTTCGATGGGATTCTCGGCGTGGTCATGGGTGTCGCGCTGGTGGAAATGCTCGGTGGCCGGCGTTTGAGTTTTGGCATCGAAGTCGTTGGCTTTTCCGAAGAAGAAGGCGTTCGCTTCGGAGTTCCCTTCATCGGAAGCCGTGCGCTTACGGGAACTCTCGACGGCGAAATTCTTGCGAAGCAAGACGCTGACGGAGTATCTGTTGCCGAGGCAATTCGTGCCTACGGACTCGATCCATCTGCAATTGGCGAGGCGCGGGTAACGGACGATACCCTCGGATACCTGGAGTTCCACATCGAGCAGGGTCCGGTGCTGGAAAGCCTAAACCTTCCGCTCGCTATCCTTACTTCCATTGCCGGACAGAGCCGTCTGGAAGTCGCGTTTGAAGGCAAAGCCAACCATGCGGGGACCACGCCGATGCACTTGCGGCGCGATGCGCTGGTCGGAGCGGCGGAATGGATTGGTGCAGTCGAGCGCGAAGCGGCGGCAATCCAAACATTAGTCGCGACCGTTGGGAAGATCGACGCACGCCCCGGAGCGGGCAATGTCATCGCGGGTTCTGTGCGCATGAGTTTGGACGTTCGTCATACCAGCGACGATGTGCGCGTGCAAACTGTGAAGCATTTGCTCGATTGCGCCGACCAGATCGCGGCGAGGCGTGGCCTGATCGCTTCGTCGGAAGTTCGGCTTGATCAGCGAGCCGTGGCGATGGACACAAGATTCGTCGAAACGCTCGCGCGTGCGGTGCGTGCCGAAGGATACATCGAGCATCGCATGCATAGCGGCGCGGGTCATGACGCAATGGTAATGGCAGAGCGGATGCCTTCAGCGATGTTGTTTCTTCGGAGCCCGGGCGGTATCAGCCATCATCCGGACGAGTCGGTGTTGGAGGAAGACGTGGCAGCGGCGCTTGCAACCGGGATGCATTTTCTGGATCAGTTGGGGCGGGCGCATGGCTGACTTGGTTCTCAGAGGCGGGATAGTTGTGAGGCCCGAGGGCCTGCAACTCGCCGACGTCGCTATCGAAGCCGGGAAGATCCAGGCGATTGGTCCCGAACTCCCCGGCGCCACCAGCGAAATTGACGCTCGCGGGCTTCACGTGTTTCCCGCCGTTATCGATGTCCATCTCCACTTCAACGAACCGGGGCGCACGGAATGGGAGGGCGCGGCCACAGGCAGCAGAGCGCTGGCAGCGGGCGGCGGAGCCGTATTCTTCGACATGCCGCTCAACTCCATGCCGTGTACTGTGAATGCCCGCGAATTCGATCGCAAACACGCGGCGCTTGAATTGTCTTCAATCACCGACTTCGGATTGTGGGGCGGCGTCGTGCCGGGGAACGTCGGCGAGATGGAAGAGCTCGCCGAGCGTGGAGTCGTCGGATTCAAAGCCTTCATGTGCGACTCCGGCCTGCCGGAATTTCCGCGCGCCGACGATTTCACATTATTTGAAGGACTCATCGAGGCAGCCCGCTTGGGGCTTCCGGTTTCGGTCCATGCCGAGAACCACGAACTGACGCAGGGGCTGTCGCGACAGATGGCCGAGCAGGGGCGATCCGGCGCTCGAGATTTTCTGGCGTCGCGTCCAGTAGTAGCGGAAGTCGAAGCCATCGAGCGCGCTACGCGTCTAGCTGGCGAGGCCGGCGCGAAACTGCACATCGTGCATATCAGCTCGGGGCGTGGCGTAGTCGCGGCAGCCGAGGCCAAGGCCCGCGGTGTCGATGTTTCCATCGAAACTTGCGCCCACTATCTGTTCTTCACGGAAGAGGATCTGGAACGGCTCGGAGCCATCGCCAAGTGCGCGCCGCCGCTGC
>CAZDGT010000150.1:0-1862 GCA_964504905.1 uncultured Bordetella sp.
AGCGCGGTCAGGGCCGCGCGCACCCGCTCGCGCGATTCGCCCACCGCCTTGTCGGGCAGGCCGACGACCGTGAAGGCCGGCAGGCCCGAGGACATCTGGACCTGCACGTCCACCGCACGCGCCTCGATGCCCTGGAACGCGACCGTCGTGACGCGCGCGACCAAGCTCTGCCCCCTGTTGCTGAGAACGCGGCAATCTTAGGCAGGATCGGCCATGAGAACCAACAAGGAACAAAGCCTAGGCCGCGCACATCGCGTGAATGGCTGTTTCTGTTAGGGATTAATTTAAAGGCTATACCCTATATTAATAAAATTAAATATTGTCTATAACCTATAAATGACTTCATCTGTCGATCCGCCGACATCTTTTCCCTCGCAAATGCGTGCCACGGCCCGCCGCGATCTGGACCGCCGGCTGCAGCAGATGGGCGCGGCCGAGGCACGGCCCCAGAGCGGCTGGCTGCGCGCGATCCGGGACGCGCTGGGCATGACCGCAGCCCAACTCGGCACCCGCCTTGGGATCACGCCGACATCCGTCTTCGAAATGGAGCAGCGAGAGGCAGACGGCACGATCACGCTCAAGACGCTGGAGAAAGCCGCCGAGGCCATCGGCTGCAAACTCGTCTACGCGCTGATCCCGGACGAAAGCTTGGAAACGACCATCCACCGCCGCGCCCGCAAACTGGCCGTCCGGCAATTGGCGCGGGAAGAGGAACTGCCGCCCGACGAAGCCCGCGCGCGGCTGGACCGCCGCATCTCGAAGCTCATTCACATGCGCCCACGGTCTCTTTGGACCGACGGGTGAGAACTCCGGCTATTTGGGAATCGGAGCATCGGGCAGAAGATAAGGTTGCAAATCAGGCCACGGAACCAGCACGTCGTACGATGGATAACCATCGATCGTATAGGACGCGAAAATGATCGAAAGGCCTTCTTTGCCGATTATCCAATTCCCCCAACTGCTGACGACCTCTTTCACGATATCGGTCTTGGAAAGAATATCCGGCACATCGATTTTCAATTTTTCCAGGCATTGCCGGACAAGAAAGCTCTGCCAGTCCGTATTGATTGCGAAGAAATCGACACTGGTTAGAGGGTAAAGGCTTCGAGACGTATCGAAGCTCTCAAGGTGGCCATGCGACATGGCATGGGCCATTCCATCGCTGTAGTCCGATTCGTAGAACGCTAACGTAATGATTGTCCCATTGACGGCGGCGATACCGTATCCGATCTCAAAATGCCCGCCGTAGTCGTCGCCCCCATAAAGTGTTTCCTCCAAGACGCGCTTTTTCTCCTCGTTCCATCTCGCGGTCTCGGCATTGCGCGGCGAGTCGATGCGTGGATAGGAAATGGACTCCTTGTAGATTCGCTGTTCACCATCCGCACCCGTCCAGACCTGGGTCCTGAACAGGTCGACTCCGGTGAACAGAAATTCGCCCACCTGGACCATGCTGCGTGTGAGTTCACGAAGACGACTATTATAGGCTTCCTCGATGCAAAGCTGCGTGACGTCCTTTTTTACGGCGCAGTCATTGGACAGGGCTTTGAGCCACTGACGTTGTCCCTCGCGCAGAAGGCGCTGCCCTGCGGGCGAAAGTTTCGCCAACGCCGAGCGGTAGGTCTCCGCCAGCTTTTCATCGAGCGCCGACAATTGCCGGGCGGCACAGATGGTCTTCTCGACCTCGGTCTTGGCCTTCTTGCAATCGAAGCTGGCCGCCTCCGCATGCGCGGCCAGGAAAACGAAAACGCCCGTGATCAGGAAAAGCCTGATCACGGGCGCCGATCCTTGCACACGATTGCGTGTTGCTACTTCGCCTCCGGCGGCTCCATCCAGAAGGCGTTGTCGACCACGGTGTATTGCCA
>CAZDGT010000151.1:0-18288 GCA_964504905.1 uncultured Bordetella sp.
ATCTTCTTCCCACTCCTTTATGGAGGAATGGGATTCGTTGGGACCCTCATCAGTTGCCTCACCTACAACGGACTGGCCGGCTGGCTCGGCGGCATTCAATGGGACATGCAGGTCACAGGGAATCTTGTAACCGTCACACCGCCGGGACCTCCGCCGCCGTTCGCGTAGACGCTAGGCACCCGCAGCTTCTTCATCTATACTAGGTGGTCGAATTCCGGAAGGATCCTCCAGTGAAAACACGCGCCATGCTCGCCCTGTTTTTCGTCGCGGTCTTGCTCCGCGGCGCCGACTATCCGGCTCCCGTCCAAGGCGATTGGGTGGTTCGCGACTTTCGCTTCCACACCGGTGAAACGCTGCCCGAGTTGCGCATGCACTACACCACCGTAGGCGCACGCACGGGCGAGGCGGTCCTCATCCTGCACGGAACCAACGGAACCGGCGGGGCGTTTCTGCGGCCTGACTTCGGCGGCGAGCTTTTCGGGCCCGGCCAGCCCCTGGATGCCGCTACGCACTTCATCATTCTGCCGGACGCGGTCGGAGCAGGGAAGTCCTCCAAGCCCTCCGACGGTCTGCGCATGGCTTTCCCCAAGTACAACTATGACGACCTGGTGCAGGCGCAGTACCGCCTGCTGACGGAGCATCTCGGCATCCGCCACTTGGGCGTCGTGCTCGGCACTTCCATGGGAGGCATGCTGGTATGGGAGTGGGGCGAGAAGTACCCTGACTTCATGGACGCGCTGGTCCCCACCGCCTCGCAGCCCACCGCGGTAGCTGGCCGCAATTGGTTGACGCGCCGCCTGACCGTCGAAATGATCAAGAACGATCCGGAATGGAACGGCGGCAACTACACCAAGCAACCCCGCAGCCTGCAGATGGCGCAATTATATTTCGGCATCGCCACTAGCGGCGGAACACAGGCGCTTCACCGTGCTGCTCCTACGCGTGAAAAAGCCGATCAGATTCTCGACCAGCGCCTCGCGCAGCCCTCGGGCGCCGACGCCAACGATGTGATCTATTCGATGCTCGCTTCCCGCGACTACGATCCCGCGCCGCGCCTTGAGACCATCCAGGCTCGCGTGCTCGCCATGAACTCCGCCGACGACGAACGCAATCCGCCAGAGCTAGGCATTTTGGAACGGGAAATCAAGCGTGTGAAGAAAGGCCGTTATATTCTGATTCCCACCGGACCCGAGACGCGAGGCCACGGCACCATGGGCCTCGCCAAACTATGGAAACAGCATTTGGCGGAATTCTTGGCTCCGCCCGTCCAGGCAGCTAAATAGTTGACACGATGCGCCGGAGAGCGCCCCTGTTTCTCTCCGGCGCACAGCGTCCCCAACCTGTTACTCAGCGTCTTCGCGATCCCCTCCACGTTCTTTCGATAGCTCCTTGGCGCGCCGAACCAAGTCCAGAAATTCCGCGCGCGAACCTGCGGGCGCGGCGCCCATCGATTCCTTGGCAATCCGAAGCGCATGGTCGAAGCTCGCGCTGCCCGCAAACTTGGATTGCCGCAGCAGCAAGCCGTATTCGGCTACGGACGTGGCGAATCGCACATCCGGCGGAGCCATTGCAAACGAAATAGCGGTCGCGCTTACTGGCCACTGCACCAGATCGCTCTTGTTCGAATCCGCCTTCTTGTGGCGCAGCTTAATCCATGCCAGCTCGCCCGAGTGAGCCGTCCGCGTTTCCTTGGCGTCTTGCTGATAGCGCAGACGATCAACCTTCGCAGGATCCTCTTCGCTGGTTGCCGGGATAACCTCATAGATTGCCGTCACCTGATGACCGGCGCCTAAATCGCCTGCATCCTTTTTGTCGTCATTGAACTCCTCGGCGCGCAAGACTCGATTTTCGTAACCGATCAACCGCCAGGCCTTGACGTACTCAGGATTAAACTCGATTTGAAGCTTGACGTCTTTCGCCACGGTTACCAGCGTTCCTCCCATCTGCTGAACCAAAACCTTGCGGGCTTCGGCCAGGCTGTCGAGGTACGCGTAGTTTCCGTTCCCGTGGTCGGCGAGTTTCTCCATGCGCGAGTCCTTCAGATTGTCCCGGCCCACGCCCAGCACGCTGAGGAATACACCCGACTCGCGCTCCTTTTCGATCAGGGCCACTAGTTCTGAATCGCTGGAAACGCCCACATTGAAGTCGCCGTCAGTCGCCAGAATCACGCGATTGTTCCCATGCTTCACGAAAGACTGCCGCGCCAGCTCATAGGCAGTACGAATTCCGCCGAAGCCATTTGTGGAGCCCCCAGCTTCCAGCCGGCCGAGAGCGGCAAGAATCGTCTCCTGTTCGCTGCCGGCTGTCGGAGGCAGCACCACGCCGGCCCTTCCCGCATATACGACCAACGCGACATGGTCCTCGGGACGAAGCTGTTGAACTAGTAGCTGCAATCCTTTCTTGATCAGTGGCAGCCGGTCCTCGGGCATCATGGAGCCGGATACGTCGATCAAAAATGTGAGATTGCTCGGAGGCAGCTTCTCCCAGGGAATGGGCTTGGTGCGCAGCCCTACGTGGAATAATTGGCGCTGCGGATTCCACGGGCAGGAAGTCACATTTGTAGTCATCGACACGGGCTTGCCTTCCTCAGGCAGCGGGTAATCGTAGGTGAAGTAGTTGATCAGTTCTTCGATGCGGACCGCTCCTGCTGGGGGCATCGAGCCTTCCCGCAGAAACCGCCGTACGTTGCTATAGGACGCCGTGTCCACGTCCACTGAGAATGTCGAAAGCGGCGAAGACTTGACCGTCGTAAATTCGTTTTCGACGTAATAGTCGTACTGTTCGGTGTTAAACGGCAAATGCCGCCGTCGAATCCCGTGCGCCGGAATGCGCTCCGCGCGAGTTCTGCCGATCGATGCGGTACTGGTCTGTAAGGCGGGTGCAGAGGCCGTTACCTCCACCGTCTCGCTTACCTGACCGACGCTTAGCGTCAAGTTCAATTCGAGCGGCCCGCTGCTGTTCAGGCGCAGCTTCTGAACCGAAGACTGGAAGCCCGGATGGAAAGCTGTGATTTCATATTCCCCGGCTATGAGCGCTGCAAATCGATACCGGCCTTGGAGATCTGCTGTGGTCGTGACTACTGGCCCTGAGGGAAGCCGCTTCGCCTCCACTTGGGCTCCAGGAACCACTGCGCCAGAAGGATCTGTGATTGTCCCGAGCAGCACAACAGTGTTTTGGGACCCGAGGTTTTCGACAAAAAGCGCGAAAACCAGACAAACTACCCCTAGATAGCGTTTCATGTACTTGCCCCTTTCAGCATATAAATAGATATGCCGTATGGCATACCTAACTAACTGGGGTCAGTATACTCTTCTCGCAAACAATTTCAAGGGGATTAAGGACTACGCCACCGCCACCATTATTCTGGATCGTACGAAGCCCACCTCGCGGCGTTCGAACGCTGACTCTTCCGCTGTGTTGACAACTATCGCGGTCTGAACCGCCGAAGCCTCCCGGTAGTGTGCGGCAAAGTGCCGGTGCATCGGGGCGCAGGCCGAGTTGGGGTAGATTTGCACGAACAACTGGCCGATCATTTTCCCCGCCAGCCCTTTGCAAACTGCCGCTACCTGCTTTGCGGTTTCGGCGGTGCAGCTCTCGCAGCTAAGTCCCACTTCAGAACAAATCTGGGGGAAATTGTCGTCGCTAAGCGTGTTCATGTAGGAACCATTATGCCTTCGACATATGCCTAGGCATAGGGAATCTAAGGGGGTTGCTGCAACCTCTTTTGCGGGTATCGAATGACCACTTCCCGATTGTTACAATTTAGGCGTAGGCAGGCGAAGCAGCGTGATGGGCAGGAGGTTAATGTTAGCGTGGTTGGCTGCTTCGCTACTGGTCCGCGCAGCCGAACAGGATTTAGAACCTCAAGTTCCTCAGCAATTTGTGGTTGAGAAGCGAGTAGTCCCCGGCGGCGCTGAACTGCTCACGGTTTACGGCCGCATCCCGGATTCGCAGACGCGCGTAGACGGCGATGTCCCTCTTTTGGCAGTGCTCCGCGACACCGTTGCCGGTCAAAACCCCGATGACGATCGCCTGCGTTACGTGTGGGTGCTCACCTCATCCCGCCCCACGCTCTTGCAGCGCGCCGCCGCCGCCCTGCCGTTTTTTTACTGGCGCGCCGGAGTGGGCAAGAACGCCGATCGCACGCCCACGCCGGTCCTGGATCTGAGTTCCGCCGGTTCTCACACCTGGAGCGTGCTCGCCGGTTCCGTAGCCCAGGTCATGGCTTTCGATCCCAACGGCGCCATCCTGCGCAGTTCTTCTCGCAGCTACCGAAACAATACCCGCGACCATCGCCAGCTTCACCTGCTGGAGGGTTTGGCCGTATTCTCGCAGCTCGAGCATCTTTCTGGCGTGCAGGCCCATTTGAGTGAGCCCGAGTTGCTTGCATTGCAAGCCCGGCTGGCGCTGGCGGCCCAAACTTTCGGAGGCTTTGTAAGCGACAACAAGCTCCCGGAAGCCTATATGAAGCAGCGTACCCGCACCACCGAGGATCGTGGCCATAATTGGGAATTGCTGCGTCAGCGCGCGGAAGCCAACGGACTATACTTCGAGCCCTTCGGTCTGAATGGCCAGGCCACGCAAGCCCTGCTCTGGATCGCTCGCGAAGATGCCCGGAGATCGCGTGAATTCGATGGACAGTTTCTGAGCATCGCTGACCCCTACGGCGATTCCCGCATCCAGAACTGGACTGGCTACACCGAGACGCGCCCTGATGGCAATGGAACCACGCGCGAACTGGTTCCGCTGGGCCTGTACTCGCTGGACCACCCCAAAGTTCCCCTTCTATTGGTGGATTTTCGCAGTACTCATGCGCCGCGCCGCCGCGAGATGGTCCGCCATGCTGCCGTCGACGCCGTTTCCGGCGTAATCGGATACTCGCGCTGGGGCAATTGGCCGTACTTTGCGGGAAGTTGGGCCTGGAATTTCATTCACGCGCGTCATGGCGCCGCCAACAATCGTATGGAGCGCCTCAAGGCTTATTCGCAAGTGCGCCAATGGCTGGCTCTCGATCCTGCGCTCGATCCCGCGTTGCGGATAGATCTGCTAAAGCGCCTGCAGAATCTGGGAGTTAATCCGCTCGAAGACAACATTTTCGACGAAGCCAAGTTCGCTCAACGCCAATACGCCTCCCTGCTTAGGTACGTGGACGATCCCAAGGGATTGTCCGCGCGCTTGGAACGAGATCGCGACGCCGAAATGGTTGCCTACGAGCACGGCTTTGCCGGCCGGACCGCGGTACGGTTATCACATATAGCAACCTTCGGGCTCTATACGCACCGTGAAAAGGATTCGGTGCTGCTGGAAACCCGCATTGCGGAGCAGCGGCGCGCGGGTAAGGCGGCCAAGAATGACAGTGCGGCGCCCTAGAGCGTTACTGTTCGCGCTGTGCGGGCCCCTGCTCATGCTGGCGCATGCGGCCTCTCCGAAGGTCGAACGCATCGTCATCTTGAAAGTGGACGGTCTGCCACAGCGGCTCATCGAGCAGTACACTCGTCCCTCAGGCCGGCCGGAACGGGTGCGTCTGCCGCACATTGCCACCATTTTTGGCGAGCACGGCGCTTCGCTCGACCACTTCTACTCCCGTGGGCTCAGTCTGTCCGCACCGTCTTGGTCCTTGCTCGATACCGGGCGTCATCTGGAAATCCACGGCAATGTGGAATACGATCGGTACACGCTGCGGCCCTGGGACTACCTGAATTTCTTCCCCTTTTACGTTGGCTACGCGCTCTCACGCCGCGTCGACATGCCTGGAGCGGAATTCTTAGATCAACAGGGCGTCCCGCTGCTCATTGATCGTTTTCCATACCAGCAACGCTACCAAAGCTTCCAACTCCTGCAGCGCGGAATTCGCTGGAGTACGCTGCACTCCAGCCTGCAAGTGGGTTTCGTTTCCCGCTCGTTGCGCGACCTATTCGACGAATGGCAGACCGGATTCTCCATGTCTGATTCCGTCAACCAGGCAACCGAGCGCGATATTCTCCGCGACCTGAAGAATCCTCAGATCCGTTATCTCGACTATTTCACCGGTGAGTTCGATCATGTCGCACACCTTACGCCGGATCGCGCCGCTCAGTTGCACGTGCTGGAATCACTCGATGCGCTCACGGGACGCCTGTGGTCCGCCATCCAGTCGAGTCCGCTAGCTGCTACCACTGCGCTGGTCATGGTATCCGACCACGGAATGAACACGGACGAACAGGTCTATAGCCAAGGCTACAATCTTGTGGATTGGTTCAATAGTGCGGCGGGCGGCGGCCACCACGTCATCACCGACCGTCACCCCATGACCGAATTCAAGCTGAAGGGCCTGGACCCATTTGTTTCTGAAGTGATCACGCCCAGCCGCGAGGCCACTTATTTGGCCGGCAAGAGCGCCGAATATCCCACCGTGATCCTGGATCTTGACGGCAACGAGCGCGCCAATGTTGCCCTTCGCGACAACGCGCTGAACATCGCCCAGATTCTGCTGGATCAAATCACGCAGAAAAAAGCGAGTGGACGCATGCGTGGCGCAGCCATCTCAGCCCTTCTGGAGTTGATAGACAGCAAGCGCGCTTTTTGGGAGGCTCGGCTCGCCGAGATGGAAACCGAACGCATAGCTCTCCGCCAGCGCATCGATGAGCAGCAAAGACTCGCGGATAAATCTCCCAAACGGTGGACCAAGGCCCAGCGCGACAAAGGTCTCGACAAAGACGCGCGCCGTATCGAGGATCGTATCGAGCGCAATAGGCAACAGGAACGTGGCAACGCCGAATACATCGCGGCCATGCGCCGCCTGCTCTCGCTGACCGACGCGGACTTCGATCCCGGTAAGTTCAAAAGTGAGGAGGTAATCCCCCGCAAATCGCTAGGTGAATTGAATTCGATCCACGATTTGCAGAACTACGTGGTTGGATTGCAGCCCGGCGGCCTGGTTCTCAGCGCCATTGGCTCAATCGACCACGAGAAAAGCTTCCGTACCATCGACTATTTGACCGCCCTCACTTCGCTTTCGGTTCGCAACAACGTTCAGAAAGAAGTATCTCCGCGGCCGGTGGATTTCATCGCGATGCGCATCGCGGCGAACTATCTGCAGACGGCTCTGGCCGATCACGCGCTCGGCGACGGCATCTGGCTCTACTCCGGCGCTGATCGTCAGGCGTTGATCTTGACGCGCCGCACTGCTTCCGGCCAAACCGAGTTGCGCTATCTCCCTATTGCCAACCTGACCCAGGACTCCGCCGGCGCAATTCATTTTGACCGCTGCGACTGGAGTGAGGGCTTTCCGTTGGCGATTGTCGAAGACCCGTCCGTCGATATGACCCGGGATGTTCTAGCCCAGTGGCACGACGAGCGCACCTGGTTCGCCGCGCTCCACCGCTCACGTTACTCAAACGGACTGATCGGCCTCACCGAGCAATTGCTCGACCCACCAGGCCCGCCCTCCTATCGCCGTGATCGCTTGCGAACGGACCTCTTGGTCTTCGCCAAAGACCATTGGAATTTCAACGTTCGCGGTTTCAACCCCGGCGGCAATCACGGATCGATGCTCCGCCCATCCACACATTCCGTGCTGATGATTGCGGGGGGACGCGACACCGGCCTGCCCAAGGGTCTGCGTATTCAAGCGCCCTACGATAGTCTTAGCTTCGTTCCCACTATCCTCTCGCTGATGGGCCGCCCGGAAGCGGACTTGCCCGGCCCCGTGATCGAAGAGTTGTTGCCCGAGTAACCGCTGCTATCCTGAAACTTCCTATGGATCAAAACTTATTGCGTGCGCTCCTCGAAGAAGTGCGCGCCGGAGCCGTCGATATCGACGCTGCTCTCGACCGCTTGCGCCACCTGCCCTTCGAAGACCTGGGATTCGCCAAAGTTGATCACCACCGCGCCCTGCGCCACGGCATGCCCGAAGTGATCTTCGGGCCCGGCAAGACGCCCGATCAAATTTCATCCATCGCCGGAGCTCTGCTGGCCAAAGCCCAGAACGTGCTGGTCACCCGTATCCCACGCGAAGTCGCCGACCGGCTTCAGCAGGAACATCCGGAAGCCGAATATTTCCCCGCTTCCCGCGCGCTCCGTGTCTGGCGTGATCGCACCCTGCACGGTAAGGGCAAAATCGCCGTCGTCTGCGCCGGCACCAGCGACGTGCCCGTTGCCGAAGAAGCGCAAGTCACGGCGGAGGTAATGGGCAACGAGGTCGATACCTTCCACGACATTGGTGTCGCCGGCATTCACCGCCTGATGCATCATCGTGAGCGCCTCGCCCAAGCCCGCGTGGTCATCGTATGCGCCGGCATGGAAGGGGCGCTGCCCAGCGTGGTTGGAGGATTGGTGATGGCTCCCGTGATCGCCGTTCCCACAAGCATTGGATACGGAGCCAGCTTTCAAGGCTTAGCGGCGCTGCTTGGCATGTTGAATAGTTGCGCCAGTAATGTGACCGTGGTTAACATCGACAACGGATTTGGAGCTGGCTATGCCGCCAGCCTCATGAACCGCTTGTGATCCGCTAAGCTGCGCCCGCCACACGCGTTCGTAATTGTTCGGCGGAAACGTAGAACGCAAAGACCGGCTTCTGCGTTCGATTGTCCCAGCGGGCCGTCTTCCATTGGACCCGCAAGTATTGCACGTCCGGCTGCTCCGATAAATCGACTAGTAAAGAATAAGTGCCGCAATAGGACTTTTTGGGAAACGCACCCAACTGCTGCCAGGTCGCACGATCTCGAGAGCCCAGGATCGTAACCTCCAGCGTCTCGCGTTCCAGAACGCGAGTGATTCCAAGCGTCAACATTAACGGCTTCCCTTGCTTGGATTCGAGCGCCAACTCGTCGCTCTGGCCATTGTCGCGAACCACAGTTTCGGGGAGAACCAATACGGGAGTCATAGCGCCTCCTCTCATCGGGCTGCCTTAGGGTCTCATGTTTTGTCGTCCAACGGAAGCCCGATCGTCCGCGAGTCGCGCACGAATTACACTCATAGGAGAGCGAAATATGACCCCTCTCAAAATGCCGTCGATCACCGAACTTCGCGTGCGCGCCGTGCGCGTTCCGCTCCCCGAGCCGCATCGCACGGCCAGCGGCATTCTCGCCGAATCGCCACTTGTTCTCGTCGACGTAACTACCGATGACGGCGTCACCGGTCACTCCATTGTCTTCACTTACACTCCCGCCGCGCTCCGGCCCACAGCGGATTTGATCGCTAACATGGAGCACTTGATCAAGGGCGAGCCTCTCTCGCCCACCATCATGGCCGACAAACTCGCGGCACGCTTTCGCCTGCTCGGCACGCAGGGCCTAGTGGGTATGGCTATCGGAGGCATCGACATGGCGCTGTGGGATGCGCTGGCACGCGTCCACAGCGTTCCGCTGGCTCGCCTGTTCGGCGCAGCCGTGAAACCCTTGCCTGCCTATGGAGCCGTCGGACATGACGGACCCGTCGGTGCCGCTCATACCGCCGAGCAGTGGGCCAAGCGCGGCTTCAGTGGAGTGAAAGCCAAGATCGGCTATCCCACCGTCGCCGAAGATATCGAAGTGGTGCGGGCGATGCGCAGTGCGGTCGGCGAGCAAGTCGCTATCATGGTCGATTACAACCAGTGCCTCACCCCGGCTGCCGCCATCCAGCGCCTGCGCGCTCTCGAAGAGTTCGGACTTACCTGGGTAGAAGAGCCCACTCTTGCCCATGACTATCAGGGCCACGCGCAGATCGCTCGTGAAATTCGCACGCCTATTCAATGCGGCGAGAACTGGTGGGGACCTCTCGACATGCGGCACTCGCTGGAGGCCCGCGGCTCTGACTACGTCATGCCCGAAGTGATGAAAATGTACGGAGTCACGGGCTGGCGTCGTGCTGCCGCGCTGGCGGAGGCGGCAGGTATTCCCATTTCATCCCATTTGTGGCCGGAGATTAGTGCACAACTTCTCAGCGCCACGCCCCTCGCTCACTGGCTGGAATATGCGGACTGGTGGAATCCGATTCTAGCCGAGCCTCTGCGCGTTGAGAAGGGTCTTGCGTTGCCCTCGGAAACGCCGGGCAGCGGAGTGTCCTGGAACGAGCAGGCGGTGAGTAAATATTTGGCCTAGGCTCAGCTCCGCTGAGCGTTGATGCCTCAAGTCATTTTGCTGGTTTGATCGACTTTACCCGTATCGTGTGAGTCTTGTCATTCAACGTACCCACGACAGTGACTTTTTTTGCAGCAAACTTTTCCGGAGTCTTTTGATCGCTCAGCGTGTACGCATGCGTGCCGTCAAACAGCACATACTCGGAGCCGTGTTCGCGAATGCACGCGACAATACATTCCGCGTCCGTCGGCCCCATTTGCATTTGCGAATGATTGGCTCTGGCGCACATGCTATCCGTAATGACGCCGGTGAACGTTTGTTTGTCCGCTGCCGCAGCCAGAGCTGCCATCGAAAACAGAAGCAAAGCCCGAGTCTTCATAACGGCAATGCAAACTGGCGAGAGTTAGCTACATCCCCGGAGTCATCAGATGCGCGGTCGACGTGCCCGCGTTCATAATCCAGATGCCACCCTGTCTCGCATTGTCGGGCAATCCCATAGACTGCGCTGTCGCGCCCGGCACGGCGGTAGTGATATGCGTACGAGCGTGCTCCTGGTCGGGTCCGCTGAAGTGAATCCACACCGATCCAAATTCCGGCTTCAACCGCGTGCCATCCTTCTCGGCCGCATCTAATGCCGCTTGCACCACGGCCTTGTCGCCCATCGCTTCGAATTTCAGATTCTGCGCGGCGCGATCCAGATTCGCAATGCTGGTGCACTCCACCGAGAATGGCTGTTGCCCGGGTTGCCCCGTCCGGTCGTAGCACACAAGGCGGTTCGTGCCCTTCTTCAGCGTCTCGTACGTGAAGTCAGACTTCCATTTGATGACTGTCGCTCCGTCCTTCATATTGCGGGGAGCCGCCAGCAAAGCCTTCTGAATCGTCTCTTCTGCTGTCTGCGCGAACGCGCCAGTTGCAACAACCAGCGCTCCAAGCATGATCGGAACTATTCGTTTCATTCGATAACCTCCAAGTCACTGCGATGTACGTGGACTCGCCTCAGTATATCGTGACGCGATGTTCCCGGCTATTGCCTGACCAGAACCACCGGCGCTCCCTGTGCGCCGGCGACGCGGGCAAAGAAGTCCCGTACTTGCTGGTATTCCGTAGGCGGGACCAGCGTTTCGCGAACCGCCAGGGTTTGATTCATCACCATCTCGCCGTCGCGCACGCTCCAGGTGACTTGCAGCGAACCATAGGGGCCAGCGATATTCGCCGGTGCCGGAATTTCATCCGGTTTAAAGCCTTGCGGCAGTCTAATCTTCACAATCTCGCGGCGAAGGTCTGCTTCCAGCAGAATCGGCGCGCTCCGTTGCTGGGCACGAAATGCGTAATCGCCGCCACTCATAAGCATCCCTGGGCGCACGATGAAGAGACGGCCTTGCATACTCTGTCCGAAGCGCTCCGCGGACAGGTCCAAGTTGACGGAAAGCTGGTTGTTTTCAGGGTGCATGATGGTGGCCATCTGATTCAGTGTGATTCCACCGATGGAACGGGTAAGGCCGCGCTCGAATCGTTTTTTTAACTCGTCATTCCCTTGCATTTTGGCGATTGCACGTAGGTTCACGGATGACTGGCTGAAATACTTGCGCTGAATTTTAGCGGAGAGCTTGCCCTCCGCATCCACGCTGCCCTCCACGCTGGATTCGATCCGCCTTGCGTCGGCCGCGAGAACCGGCATCTTCAACAGGGCGCCACGGTCGCCGGCAATCACCAGCGCATAGCTGCCTTGTTCACTCTGCGGCAGATCGCCCAGAGGCGTGATGTAATCGGTGGGATCGAAAATGAGAATTCTGCCCATGGGACTGTCCAGGACGGTCGGAAGCTGGATCGCGTTAGAGGCTGCTATCGCAATGATCGCGTGGTTAAATTGACGGGGCGAGGCCCATTCCGGCCGAACGTAACCGCGGTCGCCAGATGTGATCGTCACCAGATAGGAATCGATTCCAGCAGACTTGAGCAGAGCCCGCATTAGAGTCGCTTTGTCTTTGCAATCGCCGTAGTTTCTGGTCAAGGTATCTTCCGCGCGCCGCGGCGTGTAGCCACCGCCCCGGGTGAGGTTTAGCGCTACCTCGACGTAGTTCGTTTGCTGAACGAACTCCGCGACGGCGCGGATCTTGTCCAATTCACTGGAGGCGCCAGCCGTGAGCTGCGCCGTTTTGGCGCGAATTGCATCCGTCACCTCGGCCGGCGGATCTACGATCCGGGCGAGCCATGCGGATACCGCCGGCCAGTCCTTCAAACCCAGTAGGCCGGCCCGGTTGTCGGTGGGCGGAAAATAGCTGACCACCAGCCGTGGTGCGAGTGCCGCCAGTGTCGGACTGTGTTCCTCCTTTTCAATCCAAGGAAGGTTGTTGAGCTCCCACGTGTAGGTGGTCCCGGCAACTCGCGGCTCGGTTTGCTCGCGATTGAGAATGATCCCCTTGGCCTCCCAGGACGCGGGCAGTGTCACCGTATAGCGTGACGCCACGACTGGTTCGCTTTGCTGGAAGGCATAGGAATCCTGGGTAAAAATGGATTTCTCTTCTTCCGTGACTTCCCAGGCGAACACCGAACCCGCCGCGGTACAGCCGCACTCCAGCACCTTGGCCCGATACTCGTCGTACACGTTATCGCGCGACGCGGCGACATCCAGGATGCGGTTTTTTGCGTAGGAAGTTGGCTTCCCGGTTGGCGGGATGAGCCATCCTTGAAAGTCGCGAATGCGGCCGGTACGCCCATTGTAGAATCGGACCGCTGAAAGTTTTTCGCCACCGGGCTGAATGATTTTCACTACGCCGCGCTCGCGCATGATGCGCTTGCCGTCCGCGTCTACCGTCACGGCTTCTTCCTGGAACAAAACCACAGAGTTCACCTTCGCCGGGTAATTGGGCACCGTCGCTGCGGCGGCCTGGCGAATCCACTCTGGAGGCTCATCGGCGGCGAATAGCAGAGGAGCTGCAAGGGCCGCAAGCAGGGCGAACGGTTGCAGTCCGGAGCTTCGTTGCATTTTAGTTTTCCTTCAGGGAAATCGCCCAGCTATCGCGGAGCTGCACCGTGTCGAACACCTTCTTCAAAGCGGGATAAGCCGTAGCATCGAAAAATACTGTGCTGTCGTTCCCGAAGGTAAGCGATCTTGTAAAACTCAATTCCTGAGGGTCGCCTTTGGTGACGGAAATACTTAGATCGTACGATCCAGGCTTTCCGAAGCTCAAGCTGCCGGGGCTTGCGGCATTATCCAATACAAATCCTTCGGGTAGCTGTATTTTGATGCTGTCGGCTTCCTTCCAGGCGTATGGGAACTCGATCGGGTTGTAACGCTTCGCTGCGCTGAAGGGCGACACTTGGCTGCGGCGGAAGGCATTTGGCTGAAAAAGTATCCGTTTGCTGGTCACTTGGGCGAAACGTGGGGCTTCCAGATGGTAGTGAGTAGCCAAAGGCTTGCTAGCGTCATCCACGTCCGCAAATCGGACGCCCGTCACTTCCGCATCCGGGAACGTTCTCACCACTCGGTCATGCAGCCATTCCTCGCGCTGCGCCGGAGTCTTGGTGGCAATTTCACGGCGATAGTCTTCGCCGCGATGTCCGCTGTAGGACTCGTCGACGTCGCCAGAAAGGGACCCATCTCTGGAAAGTTTTAATTTAGCGCTCCTCGATTCCGCGGACTGGTCGGCGGGCGCCATCGAAGTCTGTATGAAACTCGGCGCCTTAGCGTCGCCCAGCAGTGCGTACATACCTTCTTCATGCCACGGAAGGATGCTCGGGGGGACGGTTTTATCGCCAATATCGAAAACTTTCCACGAATCTCCACTCTTGACGGCGATTGCTTCGTTATTTAGGAAGTACCGGTCCGCCAAAACTGGGCTAAATAACAGTTCGGCACGGTCGGCCACGAGAACTGGGCGCACATCGAACCCGGCCTGGATGGCCAAGGCCGCGAAGGCGATATTCATCTCCTGCGACATCCCAATTCCGCTTTTGAGGATCTCCGTGGAATTGCGTGGTCGGTCTTTGGGCAGCTTTTGAAAGAAGCTCTCGCGCTCCGCCGAGGTGAGCTGAGGATCCCTTACGTTGCGGACCGACTTTCGCACGAACGCGGCTAAGGCAACCAGCTTGCCGTTTTCATCGTTCGCCCCTTGCATTGCCGTGGCCGCGGCTGCCTTCGTCTCGCCATCGCTCTTGAGCGAATCTTTGAACTGTTTGTAAAGCTCCTTCCCTCGTTCATCCCAATATTTTGTGGGATCTTTCAAGCCTCCTTGTCGATAGTAAAGAAGTGCCCAGGGCTCAACGTTGGGCTCGCTAGGCGCCCAGGATTCATAGTGGGCGGCCGGCACGTTCTCCACCGTCGTGGACTGGTAGCCGTCGTTTTCCTGCTTGATCGGACTCGTCTTGCAATTGAACGGGGCGATATAGAGATTCTCTTCTACAACACGCTCGCTCGAGAGCGGCCTCACAAAATACGTGACTTTTTGAACCGGAAACTCCCGCTGAAAATGCAGGCGCACATAGCGGAATCGATTATCGTCTTCCGTCTGCTTCCAGCGATACTCGATAATCGCGCCTTTTTCCACGCCGGGCATCGCGAAGGAAACCACTTTCTGCCTCAGGCCGCGGACTCGCTCCAGGTCTCTCTTATAGACAGTATTCCGGTCAAGTTCCACAATACTGCCGTCTGCTTTAATAGTTCGACCGGAAACGCTGATGATCCCGCCGGGTTCGCGATAGGGAAGATCGACGGTCGCAGCCTTCTCTTTGCCGCTGTCATCGAATATTTTCACGCGGACGTAGTTATAGAATGCCCGCTGAAAAGACCGGTTGTCTCCCAGAAATTCGTCCACCACACGGACGCGCCAAAGCAGCACTTCCGCGCCCGCGTCCTTTTCAACCAGCGGCGTCTTCTGGTCGCGCTCTGCATCGGTTATAGGTAGCCAGTTTAAAAATTCGGCCGGAGCCAGCGTTTTCTGTTGAGACTTGGCAGGCTGCGGAAATGCCACTAAGCCTATCCCAATAATTACGATTGCAAAACGAACAAATGGACACGGCATTGGGCGAGTATAACCCAAATACCGTTTGTTTACAAAGGCTATTCCGGGATAAGTAATGGTACGTGGAAGCAGCGCGCTACTGCAGCAGTTCCCGGATCTGCTCTACGGCAAACTTAATTTTGTAGTTAATAAAGATCTCGCCCATTTCCGGGGTCGCCTTGGTCTGGTCCCCTTTTACGCCCAGCTTGCCCGTATCATTAACCAGCTTGTCCCGCCGGATCCACTTGTGCTCTTTATCCACGAACATGACCTCGGAGGTGTCGTCGGTACCGGCGTGGTTATCCACTGGCAAATCGTGTTCCGGCAGATACTTTCTCATCGCATCTTTCTCTTTGAAGTACAGATCGGGAATATATAAAACGCGAATGCCTTTGGGCTTGTACAATCCGTCCAGATCGGCGGCTACCCGCTTCAGCGCTTCCTGCCCGCCGCCGCCGTGGTCGCTCATCAACACCACGTTCTTGAACCCCGCCGAAATCGCGCTCATCGCGACATCGTGCGCAATCAGCCCAAATGCCTGTTCCGAGACGTTAATGGTTCCCGGGAATTCCATCAGGCCATTTTTCTGAACGGGATCGCCATTGGGCGCGAAGGGCATGGTCGGATACACCAGAGCGTTGCCTAGTTGTTCAGCGATCTTCTGGGCCGTGTGATGCGCGATGAACAGATGCTTGCCCAACGCGACGCCCGGTCCGTTCTCTTCGATGCTCGCGGCGTAGTAGATGGCAGTTGTTTTCCCTGCGGCAATCGCGTCGCGGACCTCCGTCCAGGTAAGGTCCTCAATCAGGAGCGACTTCGATTGGCCGAAAAGTATCGCTGGTAGCGCCAACACAGCAAGGTAGATTTTCATAGTGCAAGAATACTAGAAATCCATCTGGCTGCCCAGCGGTCCAAATCCAAAACGCCGCTTGATCGCGCGCACGATCTTCGGCGCCAGCCAGAAAGAGATCGTCAAGAAAAGCGCCACAATCCCCAGCATCACCAGCGGAAACCACGCGATCAGGAAGCTCGATCCCACCGCTAGCGTATCTTCCGCCAGGCTCAGCGCGATATTTGAAAACGGTTCAGGACTCAGATTCGCCGTTGCGCGTACCGCCGCTTTCGCGCCATGCGAGCTGAACGCTACTCCTCCGCCCGCCAGCAACGCGACGATCCGCACCGCCGGATCGGCATGGGAAAACGCCGCCGCGGCCAGTACAGCTCCTGCTGGCACCCGGATGAACGTGTGAACCACGTCCCACGCGTTATCCACCGCCGGAATCTTGTCGGCAATGAACTCCACCACATACATGCCAGCTGCCACGCCAATCACCCACCAGTTGCTCAGGGCGTCCAGTTCCCCAGGCAGGTGCACCAATCCGAAGCGCTGCAATAATCCCAGCGTCGCAGCCGTGGCATATAGGTTGATGCCGGAAAGCCACGCCGATCCCATCGCCACCCCGAGCGTGCTCAGCCATTCCGCCATATCTGAAGAAACGAAAATGTCGCCGCGCTAGTTCCGTCAGCCTACGAACCGTAGGATCACCAATAGTACGACGGCTCCCGCCACGGACATGAAGAATCCCGCTGCTTGTCCTTCCTTGTACCAGCCGAGCCAGCGCCCGATCTGCCCGCCCAGCCAGCCGCCCACCATGCCGATGATGGCAGTGACAATCAGGCCGTGATGATCGGCTCCCGGCAACACCGCCCTCGCCAACAAACCGATGATCAACCCAAATAGCGCGTGCAACAACATGCGTAGCATCTTAGGAATCCTCCAGGGCGGCCTATTCTATCGCATTCGGCGTCCTGTAGAATGGTCGTCGCCGCCAGGAGGGCACAATTTATGGGATTGCTCGATATCGTTCAGGGCTTAGTTGCAGGAAACCAGAGCGCCGACTCAGGTAACATCATCGGCACCGTTATGCAGGTACTGAACAGCCAGCCAGGAGGATTGGATGGGATTCTGCAATCTCTCCAGGGCGGCGGCCTAGGCGACGCAGTTAATTCCTGGATCGGCACTGGACAAAACGCACCGGTATCCGGAGATCAGTTGCAAAGCATCCTCGGAAGCGGTGTTGCGCAAGACTTGGCGTCGAAACTCGGGATCTCGCCGGGTGATGCCTCGTCTCATCTCTCGCAACTGCTCCCCGGTATCGTCGATCACCTGACGCCCAACGGGGAAGTTCCACAGGGCGGCCTTGCCGGCATCGGGATGGACCTTGTGAAAGGGCTTCTTGCCCGGAGTGCCGGAACCTAAGGCTTCGTAGCTGCCACTGTAATATTTGGTTCTCCTAGTGGCTCTGGCACCGGCTCGATGCGGCCAAGCAGGAAAACGAAAGCCGCAACGCCCGTCAATAGCACCACGCCCGCTACCAGGAACGCATTCGTGAAGGAATGCGTGCTGCCAACAATCATCCCGGTGACGATAGGTGCCACTCCGCCCATTAAGTTGTTGGCGAAATTCATAATCGCGCCCACCGTGCCCACGCCTCCGCGCGGGGCGATCAACGAGGGCAGGGACCAACCCACCGGAGCCGCCGCCGCCAGTCCACTCAAGGCCACAGAGATCCAGGCGATCGCGAGGGTCGGATCGGTGGTCGTGGTCGCTCCGAAGACCGCAAGCCCGCCGCACATTCCAGCCACCAGCACCGACTTGCGCACGCGCGTTTCATCGTGCCCGCGCGCAATCAGATGATCGATCAGCCATCCTCCCACCACCAGGTCTGATATCGTAGCGCACAGCCAGGGAATGGCCGCGAACGTCGACGATTTCAAAATGCTCATGTGCATGGTCTGCACCAGATAGCTGGGTAACCACGTTAGGAAGAGATAGAAGCAGTAGCCGTACGCCGCGAACCCGATCGATAAACCCCATACCTTGCGGCTGCGCAGCAAATGGCCCAGCATCCCCGCCGGGCTTGTAGAGATCTGACCTTCCGGAGTTCCGCCGCCCGCCGCGATGTACTCCCTCTCCTGCGCGGAAAGTTCCGGATGCGCGCTCGGGTCTCGGTAGATCGCGTAGAACGCCACAAAGTACGCGAAGCTCATGGCGGCCACCAATCCAAAGCCCCATCGCCAGCCGAAATTGACTACCGCCAGCGCCACCAACGGCACGCCCACCACGTTGGAAAATTTCGCGGCGGCATCGAACAGCGCTGTTGAGGACGCCCTTTCCTGCCGCGGAAACCAGTAGCCCGTCGCTTTCGAATTTGCTGGAAAACTGGGAGCCTCCGCGATCCCCAGCAGCG
>CAZDGT010000152.1:0-9369 GCA_964504905.1 uncultured Bordetella sp.
GATAGGCTTGCTGGGATTTGCGGCTGGGCATGGGTCCACCGGCATCGCTGGCAGCGGAACGCCGAGGCAGCGAGTTGCTGAAATCCAGCTCGGTGTCCTCGAATTGAACCTGGCGGTCCAGAATCATCTCGATGGTGGTGCCTTTCGCCAGTACCGCGTCGGGTCCGCGAGTGAACAGGATGCCTGCCAGGGCCGCTGCAGCTCCCGCCCCAGCGCCGATGGCCGCCCCCATGCCTGGAGCTCCGCTAACGCTTCCCGCGAGTGCGCCGATGCTGGCCCCGGCGGCTGCAGTTTCGCCGACTGTGCGCACATCGCCGACCTTATTGCCTTCGCTGCGGATGGTTCCCTCTTTATGATCCAGCTCTTCACTGGCGCGGCCATCGAGCCCGGTTACATGCGCGCGAAAATCGCGAGTGGTGCCGTTGGGGAGCGTCAGGGAATCGAAGCGCAGGTGGAATTCACCGCGACCCTTCATCTTGCCGGGCCTGCGAATTTCCGTAATGGTTCCCATTACATAGCTGCCGGGCGGAATCACGATGCGGCTGTCGACCAGAATCGGGAATACGGTTTCGAGATATACCCGGTCTCCCGGCACCGCATTCTTAGTGCTGACGCTGTTTATCAGACTAAGCGGCACGTGCGTCCCGGTATCTACCAGGTAACTTTTCGACTGCGCGGAGACAGCGAAGGTCGCCGAGAGCATAATCAGCACCTGCAACAATGCGCGAGTCACGATGGAGGAACCTCTCATTTAAGTCTACTGCACGGGAGTTTGCTGCAGGATTTTTGCCAGAATCTCTGGAATCTCAAACACCGCGCGGTTCTCAATCCGCGACACGCTTTCCCGATAGGAATCCAGCGATGCTAACAGTTCCTTCACCGCCGTCTCAATTCCACCGAAACCACTGACTACCATGCCCGCGCGCCGCTCCCTCACCCAATCGGCGTTGTAGCGCTCCTGCGGTAGGGTCCACGCATTGCGCTCGACAATCACCGGCAGTTTCATCGCTACCGCCTCGCTGATGCTGCCAGGACCCGGCTTGCCAATGAAGAAATCGGAAAGGTGCATGTAATACGGCACTTCTTGTGTGAAGCCTTCGATGAAGCGCGGCGCTTTCGGTGGCACGGCCTTAAGACGCTCCGCCAGTTTCTCATTGCGTCCGCATATGAAAATGAGCTGCGTGTCACTTAACCGCCGCGAAATCTCCAACATCACTCTTGATCCCTGCCCGCCAAATAGGACCAGTCCCGTTGGAATAGCCGGGTCTAGCCCCAGCCGTTTGCGTTCAGATAGGCGACCAGCCTTCACGGGCTCATAGAAGCGCGGGCGCAGGATCATGCCCGATGTTGCGAAGATGCGGTCGGGCGCATGTCCAAGAGAACGCGCCTGTTCAATGGCCTTGTCCGTCCCGCAGATGAAAAACTGGTCTTGGCCGGGCTCAATCCAGAAATGGGGAGGGTAGTCGGCAAAGTCGGTCAGGATCGTAACATACGGAACTTCCGGCAACGCGCTGCGTAGACTCTGGTACATGGCCCGGTTGAAGTTGGGGACCAGTGAAACAACCATGTCCGGTTGTATATCTTTCCAGTGGCGGGTCAGGAGGCGAACGGTAGGGTCATGATACAGCCGGATCACCCCATGCATGAACTGCAACCCCTGCGCGGAGCCCAGGGTCCAGCCCTTTGCCAACATCGTGTTGTAGACATCCTCCAGGCGCAGTCCGGTGATTTTGCGGAAGATGTCCAGAGAATCGAGCACCTCCTGCAAGTTGACGAGGCGGATCTCCCAGGGCTCATCACCAGTAGTACTATGCTGCGAATCGATTACCGATTTCAAAGCCAGGGCGGCGGACCGATGGCCCCCACCGGCGTCAAAATAGATAAAATCAATTTTCTTCACTATTGTTTTATACCAGTGTCACACGGCTGTTATACCAGAGGCTTAAAACGATAGCATGGCAGCCTCGGTTTTACACTGGGTATCGTCCAGAGACCATCGTCTGATGCGTCGTGTGAATCGCTGGATGCCGCCGCGCTGGATGCGCCTGTGGATGGTGGCGGCCACGCGAGGCGGCGATGGATGGCTGTGGTATGCCGTGGCTGTGGTGATCGCGATCGAGGGCGGGCCGGAGCGTTTTCGGGCGTTGCTGGCCGCGGTTCTGGCCGTGAGCCTGGGCATCGCCATATTTCTGAGCTTAAAGAGAGCCTGCGGGCGTAAGCGCCCTTGCGCCATGGAGCCGCACTCCTGGGCCACGCTGCTTCCGCCGGATCAGTTTTCCTTCCCCTCGGGACACACCATCACAGCATTTGCAGTTGCCATTTCGCTCACGGCGTTCTATCCAGCCTTGCTGGTTGGATTATTGTTCTGCGCCCTCAGCGTCGCGCTCTCGCGCATTCTATTGGGCATGCACTTCCTCAGCGACGTGCTCGCGGGTGCCGCCATCGGCAGCGCGTTAGGGTTTGGGGCCGCGGCGCTGCTTAGCTAGACTTTACGGCGCGGGTAACTCGCCTGGCAGGCTTTTTGAGAGGCGCGATCTTCGGCCGTGCCGCGCTCTTGGCCGGAGCGTCCATCTCTACGACTTTAGAGATAGCCGATTGCAACGATCTAAAAACGCGGTCAGCCGACTGTGAGGCGTCGATCGTCTGAAAACCGTAGGGTTCGGCCATATTGTCGAAGACTTGAATCAGGCGCGACTGGTAACGCACGAAGCTTTCGTACATGTCTCCGCCGAAATGCAGGTCCAGTCCGCTTTCCCAGTAATCGAAGGCCCCACGGCCAACCACCACGCGCGAGATGAGATCCTTCACTTCGGCACGCATATACAGCACCGCATGAGGCACCAGCGCAAATCCCGCCGTGCGCTCAATCCATGTCTGATTCTCGCCGCGGGCAATGGCACGCGCCATGATTGAGAAGATGTAGCGGTCGGTCAGCACCACAAAACCGGCTCGCAGCGCCGGGATGATTTCGTTCTCCAGGCGATCGGCGAAGTCAGTGGCATAGTACAAAGTCATGGTGATGGGCCCGAGCGTGTTCCCCTGCTTGGCCTCCTTGATTCCCTTGCCCGCCAGCGCCGAGCGCGCCATGCCGGTATCCAGAACCGCGTGCCCGAATTCTTCCAGCCACGGCTTCAGCCTCCGTACCTGTGTGCTGCGGCCCACCGCATCTGGCCCTTCGATGACGATCAACTTACCCTGGAGCTCCGAATAATCCACGCCCGGCAGCGCCGTGCGATAGTAGGACAACGGCGGCCTATTCTTGTAATCCCGCAACCCGGACCTCCGTTCCCAATACTCCGGTCGGCCGTACCCGTCCGAACTCCTGCAGGACGATCCGGCGCATTTCTTTTTGCTGTGCCTCGATGCTCTTGGTGGCGTCGATGACATGGAAGCCCATTTCCTGGATCATCGATTCGTACTCTTCGAGAATCCGGCCCTGAAAGATACGGAAACTTTCCTCGATATTCCGGCTGAGCCCCAGGTCCATTCCTGCCTCATAGTATTTGAGCGCGTCGCGGCCGCCGAGGATCCGGCCGAGCGCCACGTCCAGCGGGACTTTGAAATAGAACGCCAGCGACGGCTTGATGGCGAAGCGATAGAGGTTGCGCACCCAGGAGCGATCCACTCCGCGCACTACGTCGCGCGCAAACGCAGTGTAAGCGTAACGGTCGGCACATACTACCGCGCCGGCCTTCAGCAAAGGAATGATGTATTGCTCGAGGCGGTCCGCAAAGTCGGTGGCATGGATTAGGCTGAAGGACGTCGGCGTGAACATTTCCTTCTTCTTGCCGCGGCGCGTAGTCTCGCGCACCAGCGGGGAAGAATTCCATTCGCTGAATGTGACAGCATAACCGCGACGCCGAAGCCATTGCGAAAGCAACGAAATCTGCGTGGATTTGCCGGAGCCGTCGATTCCTTCCACCACAATCAGGCGTCCGGGGAAGCGATTTTGTAGGAAAACCTGCATGGGCCCCTTTATCATAACGATTGGGACGATTGACTTGGGTTAACGTTGTGTTACAAACATTCGCGCAATAAACTATGTCGCAATACGCAGCCATCGATATTGGCAGTAACTCCATTCGCATGCTGGCGGCGGAAGTCGACGTCAACGGCAGGACGGTAGTTCTCGCTTCCGAACGCCAGGTGGTTCGTTTAGGCACGAGTGTTTTTCGCGAGGGCCGGCTGAATGAAACCACCATGAACCTGGCGTGCGAGGTGCTGGGCAAGATGGCCGCGACGTATCGCAAACTGGACGTGTTGGCTGTAAGAGCCGTGGGAACGGCGGCCTTGCGCGACGCCCGCAATCAGCCGGAATTTCTGGCGCGGGCATCCACGATTCTGGGCACTCCAGTGGAAGTGATCTCCGGTTTGGAGGAAGCGCGATTGGTGCACCTGGGCGTGCAGAGCCAGTGGCCCCACCGCAAGCAGCGGCTTCTGGTGGCCGATATTGGAGGCGGCAGCGCAGAACTGATTCTGAGCGATGGCGGGCAGATTGTCGAATCGTTTTCCAAACCCTTGGGCGCGGTGCGTTTGACGGAAATGTTCCTCAAGGGCGATCCGCCCGATCCGCGCGAGCTCGTGCGCATGCGGAAATATATTCAGGAGCGTATCTCCGGCCCGGCCGCGCGCTTTGGCCCGACCAAGATCGACCGAATGATTGCCACTTCCTCCACTGCGGCGGCCGTGGTTTGCGCGGTCAACCGCGTGCGCCGGTCCAAGCGCGATCTGGCGGACCGCCTTCCAGCCACGGCAGCTCAGATCCGCCGCCTATACGCTCAAGTGAGTTCCAACAGCCTGGAAGGACGCCGCGGCATTACAGGGATCGGTCCCAGGCGCGCAGAGATCATCGTTGCAGGCGCAGCAGTACTCCACGACATCATCGAAGAGTTCCGGCTCCCGCGCCTGTACTACTCCACCGCTGGGGTACGCGAGGGAATAATCGCGGACTTGGCGCAACGGAAGGTGGGGCTGGCGGAGGCGCGGCTCTCTCCGGAACGGCGCCGCGTGGTGGCGGCACTCTCGCGCCGCTATGGGCTCTCGGTGCCGCACGTGCGCAAAGTGGCGCAGTTCGCCGGCATTCTCTTCGAGGAGTTGCGTTCGCTGCATGGTCTTCCCGCGCTGCACGGCCAACTGATCGAGGCCGCGGCGTATCTTTACAACATCGGTCACTGGGTGAACGAGGCGCGGCATCACAAGCATTCGCTCTATCTGGTGGCCAACTCAGATCTCGCCGGTTTTGCCGAATGGGAGCGGATGGTGATCGCCAACTTGTGCCGTTACCACCGTAAGTCCATGCCGCAGCCGGCGCATTTGGAGTTTCAGTCGCTGGATCCCGAGGGACGGCGGGCGGTGTCGCTGCTGGCCCCGCTGTTGCGTATCGCCGTGGCCCTCGATCAGAGCCAGGAACAGCTGATCGAAGAAGTTCGCGTTGCTACGCTGGATAAGACCGTGGAGCTGCATCTGCAGTCGCCGCGCGATTTGGACGTGGAACAGTGGCACGCTGAGCAGGTGGCGCCGGTCTTCCGCGAAACTTACGGCTTGCCCTTAGTAGTGCGAGTGAAGCGATGAAACACCCGCCGATTGCAAGGTACGCCGTCAAGGAAACGCGGATCTGCCTCAAGCACTATGCAAAGAACCTGCGCCGCGCGGCGAAACATCCGGAAGATGCGGAGGCCATTCATGATCTGCGCGTGTCCATCCGCCGCGTCACGCAATCCATGCGGGCCTTTCGCGGCCTGCTGGATCCCGCCCCGCTAAGAAAGTTTCGTGAGCGTGTTCACGAGCTGATGGATCTGTGCGCCGGCGTCCGGAATTGCGACGTCGCTTTGGACCTGTTGCAACAGGTTGGCATCACCGCCGACGCAAAAGTGCAAAAGACGAGAAAGGACGCCGCGCAGCGGCTCCTGAAGCGCCT
The DNA here is from genome assembly GCA_964504905.1 of uncultured Bordetella sp. Taxonomy (GTDB): domain Bacteria; phylum Acidobacteriota; class Terriglobia; order Bryobacterales; family Bryobacteraceae; genus Palsa-187. The sequence continues at coordinate 5,918 of CAZDGT010000152.1, forward strand.
TAAGAAGGAGTGCGGGAGGCACCGAGTTGACGTTGGGTTCAACACCGTGCCGGCGGAGGGTGCGTGGGAATTGGATCAGAGTATCGAGGACAATCTGCGGCGAATTCTCCCGGGTTTGGCGGATGAATTCTTCGCAGCGGGCCGGGCCGCGATCTCAGAGGAAGCGAGCTATCAAACCTTGCACAAGTTCCGCCTGCAAACGAAAAGATTCCGTTATACCCTGGATCTTTTCGAGCGCTCCTACGGCGCCCAAATGGCGCGCGGCGCGAAGATCCTAAAAGAGCTGCAGGACCGGCTGGGCGCGATTAACGATTGCGCGACGACCATCGACCTTTTGAAGCGCGACCGGCGCGCCGTAGCCGCCCTGAGCAAACTGCTGGGTCAACGCAGGGCCACGTTGCTAACTTATGCGCGAGGACGGTTCACTGCGGAGAGCCTTGCCTGGTGGAAAAAATGGCTCAGCCGCCCGTTCCTTCGCCCATAAGCTTCATCTGTTTCATCCGGTAACGCAAAACATCGCGGCTGATTCCTAACAACGCCGCCGCCCTGGTCTTGTTGCCTCCGGTTTTTTCCAAGGCCTGAACAATTAGGGTGCGTTCCGAGTTCTTCAACGAGAGATCAGCCATCCGCGCCTGGTCGATTGGTTCGGGCTCACGCTTTCCCCGAGCCGAGACAAACTGTATGCTCGCAGGCTGAAGCGTATCGGTTTCCTCCAGCAGAATCGCGCGTTCGATGACATTTCGCAGTTCGCGCACATTGCCGGGCCAGTGGTAGGCAGTCAACATATTTGCGGATTCCTGGGAGATTCCCTTGATGTGCGCTTTGTACCGTCGGTTGTGCTGCTGAACAAAGTGATTTGCCAGCGGGAGAATATCCTCGGGATGCTCGCGCAAAGGCGGCGGAGCAATCTGGATCACGCTGAGCCGGTGAAATAGATCGAGGCGGAATGCTCCCGTTTGAACCGCGCCGGCAAGATCGCGATTGGTAGCGGCAATGATCCGCAAATCCACTTCGATGTCTTGCACCCCGCCGAGTCTGCGGAAGGATTGCTGTTCGAGCACGCGCAGGAACTTGGCCTGTACTCCGGGCGAGAGGTCGCCGATCTCATCCCGGAACAACGTTCCGCCGCGTGCCATTTCGAGCAGGCCTTTTTTTTGCGTGCGCGCATCTGTATAGGCTCCGGGCTCGCGTCCGAATAACTCGCTCTCCAGCAGCGCCTCGGGGATGGCGGAGCAATTGAGGGCGACGAACGGCCCGGTTCGGCGATTGCTGGAATAGTGCAGAAACTGCGCCATCAGATCCTTGCCGGTGCCGCTTTCTCCTTCCAGCAGTATGGTGGTGGCCTCGCTGCGGGCCACGCGTAACGCGAAGGAGAGCACCTGCTTCATGGGCTCGGACGCCGCAACGATTTGGAAGCGCCCGAACTCGAATGCCTGCCGATTGCTGTCCGGGGTGATTTTCGTAGCCAAGTAGGAAGCGTCGGGGTTCTCCGGGTTGGCTTCGAACATGATCACCGCTCCATCCGGGCCGCCGTCCGGACCGCGCAGCGGCGCGATGTTGCCCGATATCGGGCGGTGACCGCCGTTCTTGGTAATCAGAAGCCGGTCGCGAATCTCCACAACAGACCGTTGTTGCAGCGCCTGATCGATTGGCAGAGCGACCTCCTGGCCGGTGATCGCATCCGCCACCCTCAGCACCTGCCGCACCGGGGCGCCGGTCGCTTCTTCCGTGGTCCAACCCGTGAGATCCTCGGCGGCGCGGTTCACCATGCGAATGGTCGCCATCTGATCCACCGAAGTGATTCCCAGGATCAGAGCGCTGAGTACATCGGTTACATGCTGCTCGCGGCTTCGGGACCTGCGGTCGTGCCAGTGTTTATACAAGGCCATTTCCACGCTGGCGTGCAGCTCGGCCTCGTTAAACGGCTTCACGATGTAGCCCAAGGGCCGGGAGTGTTTGGCTCGCTCCAGGGTATCCCGGTCGGCGTGCGCGGTTAGATAGACCACCGGCACATCGAAGCGCTCCCGCAGAATTCTTGCGGTTTCCGCCCCGTCCATTTCCCCCTTGATTCGGATATCCATCAGAACCAGATCGGGCGGATTCTTCTCGGTCTCGCGAATGGCTTCGTCGCCACTGGAAACCACCGCGCTGACCTGGTAGCCCAGATCGCTAAGCACCTCTGCCAGGTCTTCCGCGGTGATACGTTCGTCTTCTACAATCAAAATCCTGTCTGCCAAGCCCACCTCGCCCTATTTGGCGCAAACGGGTAAACCGTCGCGAAAAACCATGGAAAAGACTGCTCCGCTGCCTTTACCGATCTGTATGTCCGCCTCGATTTGGCGGGCAAGCGTACGAACCAGGCGCAGTCCCAAAGACTGCGACGTCTCCCACCTCCATCCGTGCGGTAACCCAATCCCGTTGTCGGCTACCAGCAGACGAATCATTCCCTCTGTATCTCTCTGCAACTTGAGCCGAATCTCGCCCGGTCTCCCGCCCGGGAAGGCATACTTGAATGCGTTCGAAAGCAATTCATTCACGATCAATCCGCATGGCAAGGCGATGTCTCTATGACAGAACACCGGGTCAAGATGCACTTGCGTGCGTATCCGGCCAGCGGCACCATAAGACTTGATTAAGTGCTTCACCAGCCGCCGAAGGTAATCGGCGAAGTCAATCTCGGCCAGACTAGAAGATTCATCCAGAATCTCGTGCAGGATGGCCATGGCTTGGATGCGGTAGCGGCTTTCTTCGAATTTGACGCGTGTGCCGGGATCCTTGATGGAGCGCGCCTGCAATCCCAAAAGGCTCGTAATCACCTGGAGGTTATTCTTGACGCGGTGATGGACCTCCTCCAGCAGCACTTCCTTCTCTTGCAGGGCGGCACGCAGGCGCTCTTCGGTGGACGCCCGCTGCGTCACATCTTGCAAGACCAAATTGAGCAGTTTGAGACCCGCGAATTCAACCTCGGCCAGGGATACATGGACCGTAAACTCTCGTCCGTCCTTACGCCGGCCAACTGATTCCCCGTGTTCCCCGGCGCGGCGCATGGCGACCGGCGACAGGTTGGCAAGACCTCCGGGTAAAAGCAGCCGCAGGGGTTTGCCGCTGACTTCCGCCGCGGCATATCCAAACGCCCTCTCAGCGCCCTGATTGAAGAAGACGATGGACTGTTGCATGTCCACTGAAACGATGGCGTCCGCAGCTAGATCCAGAACTCGGGCCAATGGGTTGGCGGGATTCAGACAGTTGGTTAGGAGCGGGGGCCGGGGCATTCTGGAGTGGGTATGTTTAGCGCTCATGTCCCGGTGGAGCCGGCCTCTCACGGTCTTACGCTTTCGGATTATAGAGTATCTCATGAGAGAATTCGGAAGTAAATCATAAGTTTTACCGCGAATATCTACGCGCTACCGCGTATTTTTTCGCACCTTCTCGGTTCCATTCCTATCACTGCA
>CAZDGT010000153.1:0-10174 GCA_964504905.1 uncultured Bordetella sp.
TCTCGGCGGTGACCGGGCGGAGGATGTCTTCCACCTCGCCGATGGTGTTTGCAAGAACCGTATTATCCTGCAGTCGCTTCTTGGCCGCAGCATAGAGATCTATTTGCATTTGCTCCCGCACTTCCAATACTTTGGCGGCGATCCCAGCCTGCGGCAGGATCTCTTTGGTGCCAGTGTCGCGGCGCTTTAGAACAATGTTGCCCGACGCAAGATCGCGCGGGCCGAGCTCGAGAACCACCGGCACGCCGCGCCTCTCCCAGTGATAGAACTTCGCGCCCGGAGTTTGTCCTTCGCGGTCGTCCACTTTGGCGCCGATTTCCAAGGCAATCCTGTGGGCCGCTTCGAGCACCCCAGCACGCTCTTCCTCTTTGCGGTAGATGGGCACCAGCACCGCTTTATTCGGCGCGAGCTTAGGGGGCAGCACCAATCCTTTGTCGTCGGAATGACTCATGATCAGTCCGCCGATCAGCCGCGTGCTGACTCCCCAACTGGTCTGCCAGACATAATCCAGCTGGCCTTCCTTGCTTTGGAACTTGACGTCGAACGCTTTGCCGAAGTTTTGACCCAAATCATGACTCGTGCCGGATTGCAGTGCCAGTCCGTTCTGCATCATGGATTCAATCGAATAGCTGCTCAGCGCACCCGCGAATTTTTCTGACTGCGTCTTCAATCCCTTGATGACCGGCATCGCCATCACATTCTGCGCAACGTCGGCGTATACATCCAGCATGCGCAGCACTTCTTCGAGCGCTTCTTCATGGGTCGAGTGCGCCGTGTGCCCTTCCTGCCACAGAAATTCGGTGGTGCGCAGAAACATGCGCGTCCGCAATTCCCAACGGACCACGTTCGCCCACTGGTTCACCAGCATCGGCAGATCGCGCCAGCTCTGGATCCACTTGCCAAAGAAGTGCCCGATGATGGTTTCAGACGTAGGCCGGATCACGTAGGGCTCTTCCAGTGTCTTGCCGCCCGCGACGGTAACCACGGCGAGTTCCGGTGAGAAACCTTCCACATGCTCGGCTTCCTTCTGCAGGAAGCTCTGCGGAATCAGCAGCGGGAAGTACATGTTCTGATGTCCGGTCTTCTTGAAGCGTGCATCGAGCTCGCGCTGCAGGCCTTCCCACACGGCCCAGCCGTTGGCTTTGATGACCATGCAGCCCTTGACGATTTCGGCGGGCTCCGCCATATCGCCGGAAAGGACCACGTCTTGATACCAGGCGGCAAAATCCTGGGCGCGCGCAGTAATGGGAGATTCAGCCATAGTTGTGTGGAGACTTTCAGAGTACGACAGATCCGGCCGAATGCCGTAATGCGCCCCGTCTTAGCGCCCGATGTAACCTGAGTGGGAGAACCGATGCAGTGCGTCATTTTAGCCGGCGGCTTGGGCACACGGATGCGTCCGCTGACCGACGTTTGCCCGAAGACTCTGCTGCCTGTGGCTGGCCGCCCGTTCGCCTGGCATCAGATGCATTGGCTGGCAGCACATGGGGTCAGCGACGTGGTTTACTGCATTGCGCATCAAGGCGAGCAGATCCGCCACTACTGGGAGACGGAGCCGCCGCCGATCCCTTCGCTGCGTTACGTCGACGAGGGCGCGCAGCTCCGCGGTACAGGAGGCGCGTTGCGGCTGGCGCTCGACGAAGGCGTGCTCGACGAGTCCTTCTTTGTGCTGTATGGCGACTCTTTCCTGCCGGTAGAATTTGAGCCCGTATGGAGAGCCTTCGAGACCAGTGGAAGTCCGGCGCTCATGACGGTGCTCAAGAATGAAGGCCGCTGGGACCGCAGCAATGTCATCTATGCCGATGGCCGGGTAAATCTCTACGCCAAGAATGCCGATCCGCCCACGCAGGCTCGCATGCAATACATCGACTACGGCTTGTCGGTTCTGAGGCGAAACGTAATCGCGGGTATCCCGGAAACTGTCTTTGATTTGGCGGGGGTGTTCCATCACCTCAGCCTTGAGGGCCGGCTGGCTGGGTTCGAGGTAACCGAAAGATTCTACGAGGTCGGTTCGCCTGAGGGTTTGCGTGACTTGGAACAGTATCTGGCCTCCTGACCTAGCGTTTTGACGCCGCCCGGCCGATATTTACCCTAGGTGATCCTGTGGAATCTATTGGCCTGAATCAGGCTTCGTCGGCTCCAAACTGGACCACAACGGGGACCGTGCCCGCGCAATTGGCGGCCCTGTCCGCAGTCCAGACCCACGACTTACGCCTGCTGATTCCGGAAGCGGACGTAGCCGACCCGGAAGTATCAATAGTCATTCCCGCGCTGAACGAAGAGGTCACCATCTCGGAATTCGTAGACTGGTGCCGGGACGGTTTGGCCAAGGCCCAAGTCCGGGGCGAGATTCTAATTGTGGATAGCTCGACGGACTCCACCGCCGAGAAGGCGCTGGCAGGCGGCGCACGGGTTCTGGTGACTCCGAAGAGGGGCTTGGGCCGCGCCTACATCGATGCCATTCCTTTCATCCGCGGCAAGTATGTTCTCTTAGGCGATGCCGATCTCACCTACGATTTCCGCGAAACCGCGCCCTTCGTCGAAAAATTCCGGCAGGGCTTCGAATTCATTATGGGGTCGCGTTTTCACGGGCACATTGAGGACGGCGCCATGCCCGGATTGCACCGCTATTTCGGTACGCCGCTTACCAACTGGATTCTGAATTTGCTTTACTCCGCCGATTTTTCAGACATTCACTGCGGCATGCGCGGCATCACTCGCGACGCCCTGATCGCCATGGATATCCAATCGCAATCCTGGGAATACGCCTCGGAGATGGTGCTGAAATCCGTACAGATGGAACTGAACCGTTCCGAAGTGCCGGTGCGTTTCCTGAAAGATCGCGAAGGCCGCATGAGCCATCACAAACGCGCCGGATGGCTTTCTCCCTGGCTCGCGGGCTGGATCAATCTGCGCAGTATGCTGATTCACGGCGCCGAGTTTTTTGCGCTCCGCCCGGGGCTCTGGCTCCTGGGGTTGGGACTGGTGATCACGCTGGCCTTAAGCCAGGGTCCGCTCACGGTTGGAGGATACACGTTCTCGGTGTATTGGATGCTGCTGGGCATGACTCTGAGCATCGCGGGCCTGCAGAGCTTTTATCTGGGGTGCCTGTCGCAGCTTTTCCACGACTACACCGGACGCGCGCGCACGCACTGGTTGCGCGTATTCAGCTACAACCGGTCAGTGGTGACCAGCACCGTGGTGGTGGCTGCCGGCTTAGGCTTCTTGCTTCCTCTGGTTTTCGAATATCTCAGCTATGGTTTCACTCTGTCGGGAGTAACCTCAAGGCCGGAACATCTGGCGATTCTCGGTTTGCTCTGTTTGATCACTGGCTTCGCGAATTTCGTCTTCACGCTGGTGCTGCACGGAGCCATCTTCTCCATAAAGCAACTCAAAGGGCGTCCCGCGAGGTAGCTCCCTGACCACTTCTCCCATCGTTGAGACAGCCGAGACAAGCGCCGCGGAACCCGCCCGACTATGGACCCGGCTGCTTCACGCTTACCACTGGCTAGCAAGCCGCGAGATTCTGGCCTGCACCGCGGTCCTGGCGCTGACGCTGGGAATTCGCGGCGCACTGGTGCCTTGGATGGCGATACCGCAGCCTGTAATCCACGATGAATTCAGCTATCTGCTGGCGGCGGATACCTATGCACACGGCCGGCTGACGAATCCGCCGCACCCGTTTTGGCAGCACTTTGAAACTTTTCAGGAATTGCAGCAACCTACTTACGCTTCAAAGTATCAGCCTTTGCAAGGCCTGGTGCTGGCCTTCGGACAAAAGGTCTTCGGCGAACCGTGGATCGGCGTTTACCTCAGCACGGGCTTGTTGTGCGCGGCAATCTGCTGGATGCTGCAGGGATGGATCGCACCCAATTGGGCGCTGCTAGGCGGGCTTCTCTGCGTTCTGCGCGTGGGCGTATTCAGCTACTGGATGAACTCGTACTTGGCCGGCTCCATTCCCGGAATCGGCGGGGCGCTGGCTTTGGGCGCCGCAGTTCGCATCTGGCGAAGGCGGCAATTCGGCCACTCGGTGACGTGGGCTCTGGGCCTCTCTATACTCGCACTATCGCGTCCATACGATGCCGCCGTGCTCGGGGTTGCAACGGCGGCACTTCTGCTATGGTCCCTGCATAGTTCACAAACCCCATTGGCAACGGTTTGCGGTCGCGTGGCGTTGCCTGCGCTGGCGATTTTGTTGCTCTGTCTCGCGGGAATAGGCTACAACGACCGTGGCGTGACCGGCAACGCCCTGACGCTTCCCTATCAGATCCACGACGGGCAATATGCGATGGCTCCCATGTTTGCCTTCCTGCCTCTTCGCCCCGAACCTATCTACCGTCACGCCATCATGCGTAAATTTTGGGCGGAATGGAATGTCGGCCAATGGACCGAGGCGCGGAACAGCCCGGTGACGCTTGGCGCGGTCAAACTGTACAGCTTTGACGACTTCTTTTTCCCGCTTTGGTTTTTGTCGATCCCGGTATTGCTTTGGCCCTACGGGCTTGCCACGGCAGAGGAGCGCGCCACTGTCTTCCTACTGGTTGTGTTCCTTCTGATGATCGCGCCGCTGATCGCGGCTCAACCGCACTATGGGGCGGCATTCGCGGGAGTTTTCTACCTGCGGTATCTGCAGGGCCTCACTCGATTGTGGTCCTGGCAAGCGTGGGAAAGACCAACAGGCCGCGTTCTGGGAGTCATGCTCTTCATGGTGATGCTGGCCGATGGCTTCCGGTTCACATCCGGCCGCGACATGTTCAGTGCAGGCTTCGCGCTGCGGGCCTCACAGTTTGGCTTAGAACGTCGTGCCCTGCAGCAGTCTTTGGCAAAGCAGGCGGGCCGTCATCTGGTTCTGGTCCGCTATAAGCCGGAGCACGATCCGCAAAATGAATGGGTGTACAACGACGCAGATATCGATGCCTCACCGGTGGTCTGGGCGCGCGAGATGGGCCCGCAACAGGACCGGCCTTTCCTCGAATACTTTCACGATCGCAAGATTTGGTTGCTGGAACCTGACGTCTCCACGGAGCCGATACCCTACCTGCAGCGAGAGCAGCCATGACTGAGATCCAGGAAACGACTAGCGCAATCCGCACCAAGTCCTTCGGCGAGGGATACAGCCCGACTCTGGTAGACCGCTTCGGTGTGTGGCTTTCCGCCCGCCAAATTCACCGCCATATCTCGGACTTCAGCGGCAAGCGAATCGGCGATTTCGGGTGCGGCTACCACGCGGCCTTCGTACGAACGGTACTGGATCGCGTGGCGTCCGCGGCGCTGACCGATGTCTCTATCTCGCCCGACCTCGTGACACATCCGAAAGTAACAACGCTCACGGGACCGATGCCGGAAGTTCTATCCGGGGCGCCTTCGGCCGCGCTTGACGTGGTTCTTTGCATCTCCGTTCTGGAGCATCTGTGGGAACCGGAGCACGCCATACGCGAATTCCGGCGGATGCTCGCGCCCGGGGGCGTATGCCTGCTAAATGTGCCGTCGTGGCGAGGTAAACGGTTCCTGGAATACTCGGCATTTAAGTTGGGGCTCAGTCCTGCCGATGAAATGAATGATCACAAGAACTATTACGATGTCAAAGATCTGTGGCCCCTGCTGGTACGCGGCGGTTTTCGGCCTTCTGACATCCGCTGTTTCCGCCACAAGCTTGGTATGAATACCTTCGCCGTATGCAGAGTGCCCCGATGATTACGACGAACACACGAGCGGTACAGGACGATTGGGAGCAGCACTGGCGTAACTACGCCGAGACCGCCGAACAAAATCCCGCGCAACACTATCGCCGCCAAATCGTGTGCCAGTTGCTGGAACGGAGCAAATGCTCGGGTAGCGCGCGCATCCTGGATATTGGAAGCGGGCAAGGCGACCTGGCGCTGGAACTCCGCCAGACTTTTCTTCGCGCGGAACTCGCGGGGGTGGAACTCAGCGCCGCGGGAGTGGCGGAGGCCACGCGGAAAATTCCCGACGCACAATTCCTGCAACGCGACCTGCTCGATCCGGATGGTGATCCTGGGCCGTTACGTTCCTGGGCGCAATTCGCGGTGTGCGCGGAGGTCCTGGAGCACCTGGACGATCCCGCATTGTTTCTGAAACAGGTTACTCGCTATCTGGCGCCGGGCTGCACGTTAGTGGTGACTGTTCCCGGAGGTCCTCAATCGGCATTCGACCGCCACATCGGCCATCGACAACATTTCACTCCGGCAATGCTGCGTGCGCTTTTGGAGACAAGCGGTTTCAAAGTACGGCTCGCAACCACTGCCGGGTTTCCATTCTTCAATCTTTATCGCATGGTCGTGATCCTGCGCGGCAAGCGTCTGATCACTGACGTTCGCGGCGACTCTTCGGCGCCAGCGAGCGGCTTGGCGCGGCTCGTGATGAGCGCGTTCCGGCCGCTGTTCTCGCTGAACATGTTTGGATCGCCCCTGGGATGGCAGACCGTCGCGACAGCGCAGTGGCCAGGTAATTAACTTCCTCTATTCATGACAGGCAATCGTTACTTTATCGTCGGAGGCGCCGGATTTATCGGCAGCCATTTTACTGACCGCCTGCTGGCCAATGGCGCTGGTGGTGTTACGCTCTATGACAATTTCTCCTCGGGACGCGAATGGCACTACGCGCATCACCAGAATGATTCACGGTTGCGCGTGGTGCGCGGCGACGTAAAAGATTTTCCAGCCCTGCAGGATGCCATGCAAGGCCACAACACCGTGATCCACCTGGCGTCGAACCCGGATATCGCGCGCGCCGCAACGGAACCCGATATCGATTTCCGCGAAGGCACGTTTCTGACGCAGCAGGTGGTGGAAGCGATGCGCGTCACGGGAACGCCGCGACTGCTTTACGCATCTGGCAGCGGCGTCTATGGTGACCTCGGAGAACTGGAAATCGCGGAAGATCACGGCCCGCTGGTGCCTACGTCTACCTACGGCGCCAGCAAGCTCGCGGGCGAAGCAATGATCTCCTCCTACTGTGCAATGTTTGATCTGCAGGCCTGCGCATTCCGCTTCGGGAACGTCGTGGGACCACGGCAAACGCATGGAGTTGGCTTCGATTTCGTGCGCCGCCTGCTGGCCGATCCATCGCAGCTCCGGATTCTCGGCGATGGGTTGCAAAGCAAGTCCTACGTCCACGTTGAGGATGTGGTGAACGCCGTCCTGCTGGCTCATGAGAAAAGTTCCAAACCGTTCAACGTATTTAACGTGGCCACCGGAGACTATATTACGGTCACCGAAATCGCGAAGCTGGCCGTGGAAGTGGTGGGCCTCGCGCCGGACAGCGTGCGCTTCGACTATACCGGCGGCAGCCGCGGATGGAAGGGTGATGTTCCGGTTGTCCGTTTGAACACGGACCGCATTAAGAGCCTGGGATGGAGTTGCAAGCGAAGTTCTAAACAAGCGCTCGGTGCGTCCATGCAATCGCTGATGAAAGATTCGCAGGCAGGCAAATTCTAGCTCCCGCGTCACCCGCCCTCCGATGTTACGATGGCGGCTGAATGCTTACCGTTTTCTTGCTATTCATCTCCAACACCTTCATGACCTATGCCTGGTACGGCCACCTGAAACATCGCTCGTGGAGTCTGGTGCAGGCTGTGCTCTTCAGCTGGCTGATCGCCTTGGGTGAATACTGTTTTCAGGTGCCGGCCAACCGCATCGGCTACGGGCGATTCAGCGGATATCAGCTCAAGATCATTCAAGAATCGATCACTCTGGTGGTCTTCGTCGTGTTCGCGTTTTTCTATTTAGGCGAGAGCCTGCGCTGGAACTACGCGGCCTCTCTGGTGTGCCTGTTTGCAGCGGTGGTGTTCGCTTTCTGGGGACGCGCATAAAGCAACTCCCTTGACCTACCATCATGATATGGAGAAGCCCACTTTCGATCCCGGCTTAACGCAGCAGTTCACCGGCGTTCTCCGGCGCAGCATCAATAAGGACGGAAGTTTCAACGTATACCGGCGCGGCGGCAGTTGGCGCGACTTCCATCCCTATTTGCAGATGCTCAGCATGACCTGGCCGCAATTCTTCGCCACCGTGCTGTGCGGCTACCTGTTGATCAACGTGATGTTCGCGCTGGTGTATTTCGGATTAGGCCCGGGCCAGTTGAAAGGCGCCGACGGCGCGTCCGAGATGGACCGCTTTCTAAACGACTTCTTTTTCAGTACCCATACACTGACCACGGTGGGCTATGGAAACATTGTGCCCGCAACCATCATCGCGAACGTTGTTGTTTCTCTAGAAGCCATTGCCGGCCTGATGTCGGTAGCCTTAGGCACTGGACTGCTGTTTGGACGCTTCTCGCGGCCCTCCGCGAAGATCGCCTTCAGCGAACGTATCTTGATGGCTCCCTATCAGGATCAGGGCAGCCTGCAGTTCCGCATCGTCAATCTGCGGCCAAATATTTTGATGGAACTGGAAGCCAATCTAGTGCTCATGACCGTAGAAGGGCCGCCCGGCCAAATGAAACGGCGATTCCAGCCGCTGAAGCTGGAACGCGACACAATCTATTTTTTGGCGCTGACATGGACGATAGTGCATCCTCTGGATGAAACCAGTCCGCTACACGGCAAGACCGCGGAGGACCTGGAGCGGTTGCAAGCGGAATTTGTCGTCATGATCAAAGCCTTCGACGACACGTTCAGTCAAACAGTGCACGCCCGCTATTCCTATCGCTATGACGAGTTGCAGTGGCAGGCCAAGTTCCATCCCGCGTTCGAGATCGATGGCGATGGAAACATGATCTTGAATGTGGACCAAGTGGGAACTCACGCGCTGCTAAGCGACGGCCGCCCGTAAACACCGTAAAATGGTGCATGCGCAATACCAAGATTGTCGCCACCGTGGGACCGGCGTCGCGATCGCCCGAAATGCTGCGCGCCCTGCTAAAGGCGGGCGTGGATGTTTTCCGGATTAACGCGTCGCATGGCGTCTACGGCGAACACAGCGGCGTCATCCAACTAATTCGCGAGATCTCCGCTGAATGCGGCGTCACTCCCGGCATTCTTCTGGACCTGCAAGGACCCAAGATTCGTCTGGGCAAATTCGAGGGGGGCGAGGCGACGCTCGAAACCGGCGCACCCTTCAGCATCACAGTGGAGGAGGTCGCGGGTAACGCGAAGGTTGCGTCCACAAGTTATAAGTTGCTGGCGAAGGATGTCGCCGCGGGTGACCGCGTTCTTCTAGCCGACGGCAGCGTGGAGTTGCAAGCGCTATCAACCAATGGTGTGGCGGTGGAGTTCAAGGTGGTGTCGGGCGGGATCATCCGCAACAACCAGGGCATCAATCTGCCTGGAGTGCGCGTGAGCATTCCGTCCATGACCGAAAAAGATTGCGCCGATCTGGAATTCGGCCTCTCCCAGAACGTGGATCTCGTGGCACTTTCCTTCGTACGAACCGGCGAGGATGTGGCGGGGTTAAAGCGACGCCTCAAGGACCGGGGACGCAGGATACCAGTGATCGCCAAAATCGAAAAGCCGGACGCGCTGGATAATCTGGAAGGCATTCTGACGGAATCCGACGGGGTGATGGTGGCGCGCGGCGACTTGGGCGTGGAACTGGCGCTGGCTCGCGTGCCCGGCGCGCAGAAGACCATCATCGAGCGCGCACGCATGCGCGGCAAGTTCGTCATCACGGCCACCCAGATGTTGGAATCGATGGTCACTAAATCCACGCCGACGCGGGCTGAAGTCACGGACGTGGCCAACGCGATTTTCGATGGTACCGATGCCGTGATGCTCTCGGCCGAAACCGCCAGCGGCCAGTATCCAACGGAGGCGGTGCGCATGATGGCCACCATCGCCGTCGAAGCGGAAAATTATCAGAGCCAGCGGCATTTCCCGGAGCCGCCGCAGGCGGTGAATCCAACGGACTCTCAGATCATTACGGAGGCCGCGTACCATGCCGGACTTTCCGCCAGCGTGAAGGCACTCGTGGCGTTCACAACTTCGGGTGAGACGGCGCGTCTGATCGCCCGTTTCCGGCCGCGCGTTCCGATCTTTGCGTTCTGCGAAAGCGCGATGGTGGCGCGCGAGTTAGCGGTGGTCTACGGAGTGCATCCCATCGCGCCGGTGAGCGTCGAATCCATCGAAGAAATGTTGCGCGTGTGCGATCTCAAACTGCTGGGCGAAGCGTGGTCGAGGATCGGCGATAGCGTGCTGATGGTGGCTGGCGCACCCTTC
>CAZDGT010000154.1:0-1575 GCA_964504905.1 uncultured Bordetella sp.
CGGAATGCCCGGCGCGGCGGTTGAACTTCAGGCGGCCATTGACGTTTTAGCGCTCGACAAAATCGCTCCAAAGCTCACGAATATTGTCGCGCAAACGATCCGAACGAATGTCTGACGAAACTCCCAACTATCCTCCGCCATCGGCGCCCCAAGGCGCTGGCTCCAAGCCGCCCTCGCAGTACCACGTCATGGTACTCCTCGTGGATGATCAGGCGATGGTCTGTGAAGCGATTCGGCGGGCGTTGGGGAACCAGACCGACATAGACTTCCACTATTGCTCAGATGCCCGGGAGGCCATTTCGATCGCCAATCACATCAAACCCACGGTGATCCTTCAGGATTTGGTGATGCCCGGTGTTGATGGCCTGACTCTCGTTAGTCAGTTCCGTTCCAATCCTGCCACCAAGGATATTCCGATCATCGTTCTCTCCACCAACGAAAACCCGCAGGTCAAAGGCCAGGCGTTTGCGTTGGGCGCAAATGACTATTTGGTAAAGCTCCCGGACAAGATCGAACTGGTCGCGCGCATCCGATACCACTCGAAGGCATATTTGAATTTGCTCCAACGCGATGCCGCCTACCGCGCGCTTCGCGAAAGCCAGCAGCAATTGATTGAGAGCAACGCGGCTCTTATCTCACTCAATCAAAAGCTCGAGGAAGCCACGCTCGCCAAGTCCCAGTTTCTGGCCAACATGAGCCATGAAATCCGCACACCGATGAACGGTGTCATCGGCATGACGGCCCTGCTGATGGATACGGAACTCACGGACGAGCAGCGCGATTATGTCGAAGCGTCGCGGAGCAGCGCGGAAGCCCTGCTGACCATCATCAATGACATCCTGGACTTTTCCAAAATCGAATCTGGAAAACTCGAATTGGAAAACCATCCGTTTGAGATTCACACCTGCGTGGAAGAAGCGCTTGACCTGCTGGCGCCCAAGGCCGCCGAAAAGAACATCGACCTTGCATATCAAGTCGAAGACACAATTCCCAAGATCCTGGTCAGCGACGTCACCCGCCTGCGGCAAATTCTGGTCAATCTGATCGGCAACGCGGTGAAATTCACCCACCAGGGCGAGGTACTTGTGGAAGTCAAATCCGCCGCCCGAGGACCCCGGGACCGCTCATTCGGCCATGAGACCGACACGGATTTCCTGCGGCACCCAGAGCAATGGCTGTTGCACTTCTCCGTACGCGACACCGGAATCGGCATCCCCGCCGATCGGCAGCACCGGCTTTTCAAGTCGTTCCAGCAGGTGGATGCATCGACCACACGGCATTACGGCGGTACCGGCCTTGGGCTCGCCATCTGCAAGCGACTAGCGGAATTGATGGGAGGCAAGATCTGGGTTGAGAGCGATGCTGGCAAAGGCTCCACCTTCCATTTCACGATCCTGGCGAAAAGCGCCGCCGCCAGCGCCCCGCCCAACTGGCAGACGCAACAACCGCAGCTCGTTGGAAAGCGCCTCCTCGTCCTCGAAGACAGTGCGTCGAATCAGCTCATCATCACGCTGCGATGCGAGCTGTGGGGCATGACGGTGGAGGCGGGCGTCATTAGTGACGACGCTGTGGAAA
>CAZDGT010000155.1:0-1917 GCA_964504905.1 uncultured Bordetella sp.
CTAGCGGCCGAGTTGAGCACTGCTGGATTCCGCGTGGTTTCCGGCGGCACTGACACGCACTTGATGCTGGTGGACGTATTCGCCAAGGGAGTGCGCGGCAAAGAGGCCGAATCGGCCCTGGATCGCGCTTTTATCACGGCCAATAAGAATGCGATCCCGTTCGATCCCAATCCGCCGGTGAATCCTAGCGGAATGCGCTTCGGGAGCCCGGCTGTCACTACACGGGGCTTTGGCGAAAGCGAAATGCGCGAAGTGGGTGCGCTGATCACGCGCGTTCTTGAAAACGTGGCGGATGAGAACGTTCACGCCGAAGTGAGGCGTCGTGTCGCGGGGTTGACGGACAGGTTCCCGCTCTACGCCTGGAAACTGCAGGCAGCAGCTGTTCGCTGAAGACCACACGAGCCGCAATCCGCTTGGGAGGGAAAGATGCCGCTCCATATCGTCATCGATGCCCGGCGGGTTCGCGACTTCGGGATCGGCACTTACATCCGCAACATCACCCGTGCCCTATCGGCGCTAGACGCCGAGAATCAATACACTTTGGTGGCACATCCTAACGATGTCGGAGAGTTTGCGGGGCTGGGACCAAATTTCCGTATCGCAGACTTCGGCGCTAGCGATAATGGCGTGAAACACAACTTCTTTTTCCCTGGCTTTTTGAAATCCTTGAACGCGTCTTTATATCACATCCCGCTGAATTCCGTAGCCTGGCAGATGCCTCGCCCCTACGTCGTAACCATCCATGACATGAGCTCCCTGCTGTTTCCGCAGCGCCGCGATTTTCGCTACAGTCTCCACCAACAGCGATACCGGAGAGGAGTCATGCGGGCGGCGCGTGTCATCACGGTCTCCCATGCGACCCGGCGTGATCTGGAGGCCGTCCTGCGCGTCCCGGATGAACGTCTATCGACGATCTACAGCGCTCCTGATCCCGCCTTCGCCACGGTTCGCGACGATCCAGCGCAGCAGCGTCAAATCATGGATCGATACTCGATCTCCTATCCGTACATTCTCTACGCGGGTACGGTTCGCGTACACAAGAATGTCCCGCGCCTGGTGGAGGCGTTTGCCGTCTTGCGTCATAAGCTTGAAAATCATCCGATTTATCACAACTTGCGCCTGGTTATAATTGGCGATGAATTGTCCAAAAATCCGGCCGTGCGCCGTGCCGTCGCCCACTCGCGGATCGAATCGGCGGTGCGCTTCCTGGGATTCGTGCCCATCGAAACGCTTCGCGTATTCTATTGCGCCGCTGAAGCGTTTGCTTTCCCAACCTTGTATGAAGGTTTCGGTCTTGCTCCGCTCGAAGCCATGGCTTGCGGCGCCCCAGTAGTGGCCTCAGACCTTCCCTCATTGGTGGAGGCTGTCGGCCAAGCTGCAGAACTAGTGAGCCCAGATAATGTCTTCGACATCGAACGCGGCTTGCGAGAAGTCCTTCTCAATAGCGAGCGACGCGATTGGCTCAAGGAAGCGGGCCGCCTGCAAGCGCAGCGCTTTCACTGGGAATCGACTGCCCAGCAAGTTCTCGCTATTTATCGAGAAGTAGCTGCTAAAACATCTCCTAATTAGAACGTGTTAGGTAAATATTATTTGACATGCTCATAGGACTAGAAGTACTATACCTATGCGGCGGATGGTGTGGGTCGAACCTTCTGGCGAAGCAAGCGAAGTTGAGAGGAAGTAAAATAGCGATGGAGTGGACACGCTCAGAAACACTGGCGCTCGCCATGCACAATTGCACGCAATGCCACGGGGGTGGATTGCGGCTCAGAAATTCAGGGGGATGGACGCCCTGCAACTGCGTCCTGCGAGCGATGTTTCGCATCTGTTACGAGCGCTTCCGGAGGTGCGCCCAGCAGGAACGGTATGTGATCCATGTCTCAGTGGAACCCTCGGGAGGGCATCGCCGGCCCATGT
>CAZDGT010000156.1:0-6227 GCA_964504905.1 uncultured Bordetella sp.
CAATATCCATCAGATCGCCACCGAGTTGCCAAAACGTTTCAAGAATCAGAAGAGCGTATATGTCATGGCAGACGGACGAACCGTTTACGACACGGTTGCGCAGGTGGTCAGCGCTCTTGACGAAGCCAAGCTTGATGTGAAGCTGGTCACCAAACCAGTGGAGAACGCAGGCAAGTAATGGAAGGCACGAATACAAACCTAGGCCTCCATCCGGATATTCTGGAGCAGCGCGAGCCGCTCAACCGGGCGTTCCTGGCGGCTCTCACTTTGCATGTAACCTTGCTTGCAGGCATGGGCATCTATGGATGGATGAGCAAGCACACGGATTCCTTCGGCGCGATGAACGCGGGCGGCGGAGCCATCGGTATTGAAGCCGTGAAGTCCATACCGCTGCTGCATTCTGGAGCGCCGAACCCGGTAGCCAACGACACTGAGTCGCAGGTGCCGCAGCAGCCAGCTAAGCCAGTCGAGCGGGAGAAGGTGGAGAAAGTCTCGCCCAACGCGGTGGCGCTGAAGATGAAGAAGAAGCGCCTGCCCGCCTTTGACGCGAGTGAGCGTCAAAAATACCGCCCTCCCAATGAACTTCTCCCGAACCAAGTTTTCTCCAAGCAGGCACCGCAGGTTTCGAATCCCTTGTTTTCGGCGATGCCCGGGTCGGGACGCATCGGTACGGGAGCGAACACGACGCTTGGCACTCGCTTTGCCGGATACGCTCAGCAGATCCAGCAACTGGTGGCACAGAAATGGCATACCAATGACGTGGACGGTCGCGTGCAAACCGCGCCTATCGTCATCGCGGCTTTCGATCTAATGCGTGATGGCCGCATTCGCAATCTGCGAGTTGTGCAACAAAGCGGCATTTCTACGCTGGACTATTCGGTACAACGCGCCATACTGGAAGCAAGTCCGTTTCCGCCGATTCCTCCGGGTTTCGAGCGGGATTCGGCAAAAATTGAATTCACGTTCGAGCTAAAACGATGAACAGCAAATCTATCGCGATGGTAGTGATTCCCTTAGGGCTGATGGTGGCCGCTACGGCACAAGTCCCGGAGCCTGACTACCGAGGCAATATACGTTCCGCGGAGCGCCCAGCGATTGCTGTCGCCGATATGCGCGGAACAGGCGATGCGCAGCGCAACATGGATACGTTCAATTCCACGTTGTGGGACGAACTCGCCAACTCCGGGATATTGAAGATGGTCGGCAAGAACGTATACCCGTTGGAAGTCCCCCAGCGCCCCCAGGATTTCACGCCACCGGCGGTTCCCGCGAATGCCCGCCGCGGAACACCGCCAGCGCGTACTGGCCCGTGGCTGACGGATTGGTCCGGCCCGCCGGTGAACGCCAACTATCTGGCCTTCGGATATGCGGCGGTGCAGGACGGCAGACTGGTACTGTTCGGATGGTTGTTTAACACCGCCGCGCAGGATGTAACTACCGCGCAGGTGATCGGCAAGCTGTATTTCGGGTCGCTTGACGCCGATGGCGCGAAAAAAGTCGCGCGCGAATTCGCCGCGGACATCCTGCAGCAGTTTGGCGCGAAGAGCCTGGCTGGAACTAAGATCTTTTTCGTTTCCGACCGCAGCGGGGCCAAAGAAATCTGGTCAATGGATTACGACGGCTCGCATCAGCAGCGGCTGACCCAATACAACTCCACGTCGAGCATGCCGGCGGTCTCTCCCGATGGCAAGATGGTTGCATTCACTACTTATGCCGGGGGCAATCCGCAGATTCGAGTCCATTCGGCGGAGACCGGACGCCGAATCCCGTTTTACAATCCGGTTTCGTCGGTGGTCGAAACGCCCGAGTTCACGCCCGACGGCAAGCAGATGCTCTTCGCCACCGCCATTAATGGCTGGGTCCAAATCTGCATAGCCGGTACAGACGGGGGCAATTTCCGCCGAATCTCTAACGTGCGTGCGATCGAAGTGTCTCCGAAGGTGAACCCCAAGACCGGCAGCGACATGCTGTTTATCTCCGGACGCGGCGGCCGGCAGCAACTCTGGCACATGAACCTGGACGGCACGGATATGCAGCAATACACCTCGGGTGAAGGAGACGTGGCGAATCCCGCCTGGAGCCCCAGCGGGCAGCAGATCGCGTTTGCCTGGACCCGCGGCTATGAGCCGGGAAACTTCAACATTTTCGTGATGGACGTAGCCAGCCGCACTCCCATTCAATTGACGCAAGGAACAGGGCGCAATGAGAATCCGTGGTGGGCGCCGGATGGTGTGCATCTGGTATTTACGTCCAAACGAGGCAACTCCACGCAGATCTATACTATGCTGTCCGACGGCAGCAATGTGCAGCAGCTAACCACGCAGGGAAATAATATTCAGCCCGTATGGGCAAACGGAGTAAACTAATTTTCAGACGTTTTACCGTTACACCGTTTACGAACCAGTCCGTCGCAAACTAGTCAAGGAGGCACGTCAAAGAAATGCGAATGAATCAGAGAACACTGAGTGCAGCGGTGTTCGCCGTGGTGTTGATGATGACGGTGACCGCGTGCAAAAAGAAAGTCCCACCGCCACCACCACCGCCGCCACCGAAAGTTGAAACTCCGGTTACGCCCCCGCCGGCGCCGGCCGCGCGTATCACCAACTTCGGCGCTGAACCCCGTTCCATCCAGCGGGGCCAGTCCGCGACCCTGACCTGGTCCGTAGCCAACGCCACGGATATTTCGATCAATAGCGGCATAGGAACGGTTGCAGCCAACGGTACTCGCCAGGTGTTCCCGACGAACACAACTACTTACACGCTGACAGCGAGCGCCGCGGGCGGCAACGATACGCGTTCGGTGACGGTCGAGGTCACGGCTCCGCCGCCGCCACCGCCACCGCCGCCGCCACCGCCGAAGATTTCCGGGTCCGATATGTTTAACAGGGATGTTGCATCGGCCGGGGATGCCCTGTTCGATTACGACAAGAGCGACATCCGCGATGACGCCCGGCAGATACTGACGCGCGATGCGGACGCTTTGAAGCGTATTTTCGCCGCCGATCCTTCGTTTAGCGTGGTCCTGGAGGGGCACTGCGATGAGCGTGGCTCGGCCGAATACAACCTGGGTCTGGGTGACCGCCGCTCTACTGCCGCCAAGGACTTCCTGGTGCAGTTGGGCGTACCCGCCGAGAAAATCCGAACGATCAGCTACGGCAAAGATCGTCCCACTTGTACGGACGCCACCGAGGCGTGCTATCAGCGCAATAGGCGCGCGCATCTGGCTCCCGCGCCGTAAGCGGCGCGCTTAGATGTCACTTTGAAACGGGGGACGGCTGGGCGTCGTCCCCTTTTCAGAAGGAGTTCGTGAATGAAGTTTTCCCGACTGGCTGCCTTGGGGTCTTGTCTGATCCTAGCGTCTCCCCTGGCTCCCCTGGCTCCCCTGCTCGCGCAGAAACGCGAAGACATTCTTTCGATCCAACGCGACGTTGCCCAGCTTCAGGATCAGATCAAGCAATTGCAGACATCGCAGGACCAGAAGATGTCCGCGCTGGAAAGCCTGATCAAGCAGGCGCTGGAAGAATCGAACAAGTCGTCCGCCTCGATGAGCGCGTTGCAGCGCACGCTTACAGACCGGCTCAACGAGCAGCAGAGCAAAGTAGCGGCGCCGATCGCGGTACTCGGCACCAAAGTGGATCAATCGGCCGACGAACTGCGTGCCGTGCGTGAGAACCTGGCGGCGCTATCGAGCCGTGTGGCGAATCTGGACAATAAGCTGTCCGATATTTCGAGCGCCGTGCGCACGCTGGGCCAGCCGCCCGCCGCACCTCCGCCACCCCCGGCCGGAGCGGCATCCGCTGGCAGCCCTGTGGCCGCTCCGGCGGGTGTTTCCGCGGAGAGCCTGTGGTTGAACGCCTTCCGCGACTACTCCAGCGGTAAGGACGAACTCGCCATGATGGAGTTCAACGATTATTTGAAGTACTTCCCGTCCGCCGAGAATGCCGCGTCGGCCCAGTATTACGTGGGCCAGCTGTACAATCGTGCCAAGATGTATGACGACGCGGTGAAGGCCTTCGATGCGGTGCTGGAGCGCTACCCTGACAATCCCAAGACGCCCGATGCCCTTTACGGGAAAGCCGACGCGCTGATGCGGGGCGGACACCGGCCGGAGGCAGCCGCTGAGTTCAAGGATTTCCTGGACCGCTTCCCCACACACAGCCTGGCGCGCAATGCGCAGGCGCAGCTTCGCGAATTGGGCCCCGCCGCCGCTAGCCGCAAGAAATAAACGGCGCGCATTTTTTTGAGGCAAACCAACCTCAAGGGCGACTGAATACGTGAGCATCCGCGGCCGGATGGTATACTGGACAAAGTCGGCGCAACGATTTTTCTAAGCTGTTGAATCAAGTGGGCCTGTGGCGCAGTTGGGAGCGCGCTTCCATGGCATGGAAGAGGTCAAGGGTTCGAATCCCTTCAGGTCCACCAAAAACCGTTCGACCTATTGCGAACATGCCACTCCAGCAGGCGCCCCGGTGGGCGCGCCCAGCCTCACGGTTTCCGCCGCTAGTTTTTGGAACCCGAGATGCTGCACTTTGGGCGGCTGCGTCGGCGACATCGTAAAGAACACCCCGACCGTACCCTTCTCACAGCTCATGTTGAACTGGCCCCGCAGCCAGTTCTCAGGAATCACTGGACCCGCTGCCCGGCATTCGCCCATTTCATTCTTCAACTTTTGAATCTCAGCCTTCCTCTGCTCGCCGGGGGCGTCCAGCAACAGATTCATGGACCCGATCGACCTCGCCTCGCCGTCGTCCCAATCTTTCCACAAATTCAGGATGTGTTCCCGCATCTGCGTTTGCAGCGGAGTCGGCGGCAGTTCGCGTTTCTTAAGCCCGCCGGTCTTGAGCATGGCGTCCCAGGCCCGGCTGATCGGCTCCGCCGGCCCCGAATAAGTCAGCGTCGCCATGGCGAACATGCCCACCCCGTATTCGGGCAGCCACGCCATGTACGAGCCGAAACCCGGCAGCCCGCCGCCATGCGCCACAATCTGCTCAAAGCGGCAGTCGCTGCTCACTCGCAGCCCAAACCCGTAGCCGGACACCGAAGCCTGCAGGACGCCATTGGGCCGCGACGCGGTCAGGTTCGAAGGCGTCCACAAATGCGCCATTTCGCGAACCGACGCCCGGTTCACCGGCCCCGCCTCGGCATCATCACGCGGCGGCCAGGCCGATAAATGAAACGCCACATACTTGCCCAGGTCCGTCGCCGTCGTGAGCAATCCGCCCATGGATCCGAAAGCGCCGTGCGGCAAGGGCGGCTCTTCACTGTAGGTCCCATCCGGCTTCAGCCGGTACCCGATGGCCCGGCTCGCTGGCGGAACTTCGGCGAACTGATAAGTGGTGGCGTCCATGCGCAGCTTCGAAAGGATCTCCCGCTGCATGTAGTTCTCGTAGGGCATCCCCGCCGCCTTCGCCACCACCCGGCCGAGCAAGCCGAATGCGTAGTTGGAATACTCATAACGCGTCGCGGGCGGCGTGGAGAACGGAATCCCGTTACGCAGCCACTCGTCCACCGTGGCGTCGGTTACGCTCAATTGCTGGTCTCCCCAGGGATTGTCTTCCGGAAACCCCGCGCTGTGGCTCATGAGCTGCCGCAGGCGCAATGGCGGCGTGTCCCGCGTGGGCAGTTCCATGCGCGCGAACTCCGGGATCCACTTCGCTACTGGATCCTCCAGCGAGAGCTTCCCTTCGTCGCGCAGCTTCAGAATCGCCAGCGCCGTGAAGCTCTTGGTCATCGATGCGATGCGGAACGCCGTTCCCGCGGTCACCGGAGAATTCGACGTCCGATCCCGCACCCCGAATGTGCCAGTGTGCGCCAACCGCCCGTCTATCACGACACCCCACACCATTCCCGGAATCTTCTTTTCGGTGGCGTAGCCGCGCAGGATTCGGTCCACTTCCGGCATCGCCGCTTCTAGCTTCTGCACCCGGTAGGGATCAGTGAACCGGGGCGGGGGGTACGCGTCGCTCGCCAGCAAAGCCCGCGTTGCCGCGAGCCCACAGATCAAAGGAACAATTCGCATGTAGGCCAGCATGCCACATCGCGGTGACTATTGGGTTGGATCGGCGGATCTCTGGCGCCGCACTTCAGCAGCAGAATCCGCGGCGACCGTATTTCCGGGCATGTTGGTCAGCCACCAGTCTTCCGCGGTCTTGACCGTCCAGACACCGGCGTCGCTTCCGGCTTCAAGCATTTGCGCCAAAGCGTCCGCGCTGTCCGGCCGCGCCGAC
>CAZDGT010000157.1:0-1660 GCA_964504905.1 uncultured Bordetella sp.
GCGAAGTCTTCTCGAAAATTAGGAGGCGGTTATGTCTCGTTTCTTCGCTTTGCTCACGGCGGCGTTTCTTTTAAGCCAGCCAGCACCCTCTCAAACAACCTTTGCCACGATTACCGGTTTGGTGACCGACTCAAGCGGCGCAGCTATCGTGAACTCCAGAATCACGGCCACCAACCTCGATACCAATATCACCAGTACGACAGTCTCGAACGAGTCAGGTAACTTCACTATCAGTCAATTAAAGGAAGGCCCGTACACCGTTCGCGTTCAGCAGCCCGGTTTCCGCGAGTTCATCGTGCAGAACCTTGTGCTCACCGCTCGCGATCTCAGGCGTGTGGATGCGCAGCTCGAAGTCGGAAACGTTGAATCCGCGGTGCAGGTCACTGCGGGCGCCACGCTGATCGAAACGGAGACGGCGCGCATCACCGATATGAAATCGGCCGAGGTGATGAAGACACTGCCCTTGAATACGCGTGGCGTGTGGGCGTTTCTTGCCCTGTCGCCGAACGTACTGCAGGCCGGAGGCGGCAGCAGTACCATTCGCTTTGCGGGCAGCCGCGGTAATCAGTCGAACTGGTCAATCGACGGGATTACCTGGGCAGATGGCGTAGATAACACGCAGATTGGCCCCATGGCCAACTACATCGAGTCCTTCCAGGAAGTGAAAATCGACATGGCCAACAATACAGCCGAGTTCGGCACCATTGGCCAGGTGACCATTGTTTCCAAATCCGGCAGCAATCAGCTCCGCGGCAATGTGTTCGACTATTACTCGACGCCTTACTTCCGCGCGCGCAATCCATTTGCGCTCGAGCGGACTTCCGGTGTCGGTCACACACCAGGCGGTAGCGTGGGAGGCCCGGTTCTGCTGCCCAAAGTGTACGACGGACGGAATAAGACGTTTTTCTTCTTTTCGTTTGAAACCTCTCGCGGAAGCGCGGTGAACGATCTTGTCAATCCGACCGTGCCGCTTGCGCCGTGGCGTCAGGGTGATTTCTCGGGATTGAGCGGCGTGACCGTGCGAGATCCGCTGACGGGGCAACCCTTCGCCGGGAACCAGATCCCAGCGGACCGCATCAACCCGGTTTCGAAAAGAATCCAGGAGCGCTTCTTCCCGCTTCCCAATTTCGGAGATACCTCCACGCTGGTGAGTCAGAACTATCGGGAAATGCTGACAAGGCCGCGCGATCCTTCTACGTACTGGACGACCCGGTTCGACCACCGCTTCTCCGATCGCGACTCCCTATTCGGCCGCTACACATGGCAGCGGTTGTTCAATCGCACCTGGGAAGGCAACCTGCCAACCATCGGCCGCCGCGTGCAGCAGCGGGATAATCGCGGCGCCACGCTGTCTTACACCCACACGTTCACGCCCGCCCTGCTCAACGAAGCGCGGTGGGGATTTACGTTGAACAACAATCCTGTCGAAGGGCCGATCAACGGCCCAGCGCTGGTCCAGGAGTTAGGACTTCAGGGGCTCGCACCGGATCTGCCGAACATCAGCGGCATCCTCAAGGTGAACTGGACCGGAATCGGACTGACGAACATTACGCAGCCCGATTACACCCGGCCTGGCTTCCGCAACCATCTCGAAGATATTCAGGACCAGGTGAGTTGGACGCGCGGCCGGCACAACCTCAAAATGGGCATAAACTTCACG
>CAZDGT010000158.1:0-3169 GCA_964504905.1 uncultured Bordetella sp.
TTCGGGGCAGTTGCTCTGCACCTGGGGAGAAAGTAGCGGGCGCTACTGTCTCTCAGAATTTGCCCAGACCATTTGGTGTTGGATATCATTCAGCCATGAAACGCCGAGATTTCTTGCCAGCATTGGCTTCCACCGCCCTGGTTGCCGCACAAGGCCAGTCCACTGCCCGTATAGCGCGGAAGGGGCGCCTGAAGCAATCCTGCTTCGGCCGAAATTTTGGATCCGGGATGCCGCTCGAAGCTATGTGCCGTGAGGCGGCGCGCTTGGGAGTGGTGGGCTTCGACGGCGTGCCTCTGGAACAGTGGCCCACGCTCAAGAAATTCGGATTGATTCCAACGCTGGCCAGAGGAGGCGGCGTAACGATCGAGAATGGCATCATCCAACAGCGGTTGCAGAATGAGCTGGTGAAGTCGCAGGAGGCGTTCATCGATAAATGCGCGGCGGAGGGATGCCCTAACATTCTCATTGTCGGTGGACAGCGCAATGGGATGCCTTATGCGCAAGCCGCCGATCACGCAGTGGAATTTCTGAATCTCGTGAAGAGCCGAGCCGAGGAGAAGCGCGTCACGCTTTGCCTGGAAGTGATGAACAGCAAATACCAAGACCCGGACCTCGGCCGGAAGGACCAGGTCTGCGACCGGCTGGATTGGGCCTTGGATGTGTGCACGCGAGTCAACTCGCCGCGCGTCAAGATTCTTTTTGATATCTATCATGTGCAAATCACCGATGGAGACATCGTCGACAATATTCGCGCTCACTTTCCTCTCATAGGACACTTCCACACGGGGGGTGTCCCGGGACGCCACGAGATAGACGATACGCAGGAACTGAACTACGGGTTCATCTTCAGGACTATCGCCGATCTGGGATTTGCAGGATACGTCGCGCATGAATACGATCCCACGCCAGGGGGCGATCCAGTGCGGATTTTGGAAAGAGTCTTTAGGATTACCGACGTCTAGGACGGTTGGATGCCAGCTTGTTATCTGGTGAGGGTCGGCAGCGTAGTAAATGTGTGGGCCGGCGGCGTCCGCAAGCCTAGAGCACTGATCTTTGCACCGGGAGGCGAGAGAAATTCCACGGTGCCGCGTTTGCCGTCGGTCACCGGGAATTGCGTGGCCAAAACAAACGCAAGGTGGCCGTTCGCGGCCAGGGGAATGACTCCTGTTCCGATCTGCGCGCCGTTATCGTCGCGAATGACTACTGTTACATTCGCGGCCTGCGGGGAGATACAACTCACGGCCACTCCCGTGGCTGTGCCGCCGCTATTGTCAAAAGCCAGTATGTAGGTGCCAGCATTGCGGTTTTCCAGCGGCACTACTGCCTCCTGCCCGTTGGGTTCATAGCGAAAGATCTCAAAGCCTCCGATGTTGCCATTGGCAGTGAGCTGCGCGGAGCCAATTTGAACGGGGGTCTCATCGGGTCCGGTGCTGTCGACTAAAAGCGTGGCGCCAGCAGCCAGGGTGCGGTCTAGGGAAGAGGACATCTCGGAAACGCTACCGCCAGTCTGCGGGAAGGAGAGCGGGAGGACAAGCGGGCTGCCGTTATCGTCGAAGAATGCGAGATGTGCCTGCGCCGGGCTGCTACCGGTGTTTACTAAAACAAAGGTGGTTTTCCATCCGTTGCCCAGCGCAATGTGCGTCATCGATCCGCCGCCGCCTAATTTGGTGAGCGCCGGGATGGTGGTGAGAGTTCCCGGAGGCGTGGAGCGTATGCCCAAGGTACTGATCTGGCCTGGTAGTGGAGTGGCGAACTCGATGGTGCCGCGTTGGTTCGCGGTGACGGGAAACCGGTCAGACAATCCAAAAGAAGCATGGCCGTTCGCTGGCAGGGGAATCGATCCGGATCCGATCTGCACACCGGCATCATCGCGAACTATGACCGCAACTTCGACCGGCTGCGCAGCAATATTTGCAAGCGCCACACCCAACACAACACTATTGGTGTTGTCGAAGGCCAGCAAATAAGAACTGGCGTTGCGGGTTTCCAAGGGCACAACGGCCTCTTGGGCATTGGGAATCAAGTGGAAGATTGCAAATCCTCCCATACCGCCGGTGGCCTTCAATTGCGCGGAGCCGACTTGTACAGGCGCGTTAGTTGGGCCAGCAGTCTGGACGATGAGCGAAGCGTTTGAGGCGAGCGTCCAATCGACCGAGGGAGTGGTGACGGGGCTCTGCGTGGCCGGTTGCTGCGGGAGAGCTAGCGGAAGGGAGAGAGAATTCCCGTCATCGCCCAACAGACTGAGCTGGGTCTGAGCGAAGCCGCCGCCAGTATTGACGAGCGTGAATGTGGTGGTCCAATTTTCCTCCGCCGCCAAGTGAGGCATGGAGCCAATCAAGCTATAACCGGGGGTGCTGGATTGGATGGTGACAGCGTAAGCAAGCGTGGCTTTTCCTATTAAGGGCGAGCTGCTGTCGCTGGCGGAAATCGTGTAATTGTAAACACCCGCGACAGTGGGCATCCCGGAAATCAGCGCCGACGTTCCCTGGCTTGTGAGACTGATGCCAGGGGGTAGCGCGCCGGAAACTACCTGCCAATTGTAAGGGGGCATGCCACCGGTGGCGGAGCATTGCGCGGAATAGAATTGGCCCAAAAGACTGGGGCCCTTAGTGGGTGCGCAGCTTATGCGGGGCGGGGGTAGCAGAGCGATCGTCCCCGCGGCAGTGGTGGTGGGGAGTGCTTTTCCCAAGAAATCGGCGGCGATTCCTCCGTCGTTGACGACGGCGATATTGCTGCTGATGCTCGCGGTGGCAATTTGGAAAGTGACCAGCGCGATGGGTCCATCGGGGATCACGGTCGCGTTCATCCCCCAAACCAAACAGGTTACGGACGAGGCTCCGTAACCACAGGAGATGGTCTTGCCGGCGTTGGTAGCGGCGGGGCCTGCGCTGACCGAAACATTGGTCAGAGCCGCGGGATATGACATAGTCCATTGAAGTCCCGCGGGCTGAGCGCCGCCGCTCGCCGACATCGACACACTCAAGGCAACACTGGAGCCCAGCGTGGCGCTTGCAGAACTAAGCGATAGCACCACCTGCTGGCCGCAAAGGTGTCCCGCGGCCAATACACCCAGACCACTCCATATGAGAACTTGTGCGAACCGGCTGCTGAACAAGGATGCTGTCAAAAAACCCCCAGGCTCGCCCTATACAAGAATCGGCCGTGAGTT
>CAZDGT010000159.1:0-2873 GCA_964504905.1 uncultured Bordetella sp.
GACATGAACACGGTAATGATGTTGCGGCGGAACAAGAATCCGGCGATGCCCAGCACAAACAAAATCAGGCTGAGCGTGAGGTACCAGGAAATCGGCACGCTGGGAGGAAGCGCAGGCACTAGTCGATCTCCTTTCGAGCCAAGACAATTGCGCCAAGTATCGCGATCAGGATTAAGACGCTGGTGACTTCGAACGGCAGCAGATAGGTGGTGAAAAGCGCGCGTCCGAATTCGAGCGGCGTACCTTTGGTGAACTGGCCGAACATGACGTTCTCAGAGGCCGGCAAGCGGCGAGCGATCAGGCGGGCGATCAATCCCATGAAGAGCAGCAGCAGCGGAGCGCCCCCGCAAGTGGCCCACGTGCGGTGACCCTTGTTTTCCGTTCCAGCGTTCAGCAGCATGATGACAAAGACAAACAGCACCATGATGGCTCCGGCGTAGACTACCAACTGCGCGGCAGCAATGAATTCGCCACCCAGCAGCAGATACAAAGCCGCCAGCGCGCCCATCACCCCTACTAGCGAAAGCGCGCTGGAGATGGGATGCGTCTGCACCACCAGATTGATGCCGCAGACCACAGCGATCGCGGCGAAGATCATGAAGAGGAGTGCGTCCATATCGTGTGCGAGTCCTTAGGACAGTGCCACCACCAGGCCGGTAAGAAACAGGTTGACCACGGCCACCGGGAACATGAAGGTCCAGGCAAACCGCATCAATTGGTCATAACGGAAGCGCGGCAGCGTGCCGCGAACCCAAATGTAGACGAAGAGAATAAAAAGCGCTTTGGCTGAGAACCAGATGATTGGCATCAACGGGAGCGCGACTGCCGGGATTAGGAACAGACCAGCCAAGCCAAGGAATGCCACACCGACAACCGGGAGCGTAAATCGGTCGAGCGGACGCGCTGGGCTCGCCGCATGCACAAAGCAGAGTACGCCTGCGCCGGCCATCACCAGCGACGGCAGAAGGCTTGAACCGTAGGCTGCGGGAAATGGCGGATGCCAGCCGCCCAGAAACAGCAGCGTGGCTACGCAGGAGACGGTCACCATGTTGCAATACTCGGCCATGAAGAACGCGGCGAACTTCATGCTGCCGTACTCGGTATGAAACCCGGCCACCAATTCGTTTTCGGCTTCTGGCAGATCAAAGGGCACGCGGTTGGTTTCGGCGAACGCCGCGATGATGAATAGGATGAAGCTGATGATGTTGAACGGGAATACCTGAAAGATGGTCCAGCGGGGAAGGAATCCCAGGATGAATCCGGCTTGTCCGTCCACGATGCCGCGGAAGCTAAGAGTATTCAGCGCCAGCAGCGGCGCGGCGATCGCGAGTGCCATCGGCAGTTCATAGCTGATCATCTGCGCCGAACTGCGGAGTCCGCCCAGCAGAGAATACTTATTGTTCGAGGACCACCCAGCCAGCGCCACGCCGTAGACACCAAGACCCGAAATACCCAGGATGAAGAGTACGCCGATATTCAGATCCGTCAACTGCATTGCTGTTGTGATCGCTGGAATGTGAATCGGGCCAAGATCGATGGCGGGAAGCGCCAACTCCGTTCCGAACGGGATTACTGCAATGGGAATCAGTGCGAATAGAACGGCGATGAAGGGCGCGAGAAACCAAAAAACCTTGTTCACGTGGGAAGGCATCATGTCTTCCTTGGTGATCAGCTTGATGACGTCCGCCAGCGGCTGCAGCAGGCCGTGCGGACCAACTCTCCGCGGACCCACGCGCAACTGAATGTGAGCCAGCACCTTGCGTTCGAGCCACTGCAAGTACGCCAGCGCAGTCAACAAGACGAAGGCCACCACGGCGGCTTTGATGATGCTCAGAATCAGAAAATTCATAAGAAGAGAGGGGCCGGGGGCCAGACGCCAGGGGCCAGTCTAGGATGCGGCTGCATGTCGCTCCAGTGAGTGCATCAAGCCAACGAGAATTCTGCCGGTTTCTTGGGCTAAAGCCAATAACTCCGCAGATTCGCCAGTATAGCCGAGCCGCTGCGCGATCAGCACCTGCGTTTCCAGTTCGCCCAGCGACCCCAGCGCGATCGAGAGATGATGCACAAACTCGCGCCGTCCATTGCGACAATGCCCTTCCGCAATATTCGACGGTACCGATACCGCCGATCTCCGAAGCTGGCTGGAAAGCCCGTACATCTCCTCCTTTGGAAACAATTTCGTTGCTTTGTAAACTTCCTCGACGAGTTCCATGGCTCTCTGCCAAGCAACCAAGTCGGAATATCGCTTTACCGTCGTCATGACTGGCCCCTGGCCCCTGGCCCCTGGCCGCTATACAACTGGCCAGGAGCTTCCATTACGGAATTGAGAACCTCGGAGTAAGGAGTCAGCGACCCGGAAGTAAACAGCGTATCGCCTGAAGACTGGATCGCTCCGGGCAACGCGGCCACGCGCCCGTTGAGCGGCATGGTGGGGACCGAACCCACCGTCAGCAGCGCAGGCGAGACATTGTAGCCGTGGACGCTCGCGCGAATTTCTCCGAACACTTTATCGGGGAGCCAGATGCCTAGATTCAAGCCCATCTCCTTCGCAATCTGTCCGAAGATTTCGAGATCCGTCTTGGTTCCCATCACCTTGATCGCCTGCTTCAGCTTCTGCACTTCGCCGCAGACGTTGGTCACGGTTCCATTTTTTTCATACGCGGACGCGGCGGGCAGAACGATATCGGCCTGCTTCGAAGTCTCCGTCATGAACAGGTCCTGCACGACTACGAAGGCATTCTTCGACGCCAGTGAACCATTTTTCAGTGGGTTGGCGCCCACTACCCAGAGAACAGCCAGATCGGTCGCGGCTAGCATCTGTTCGCGAGACAATCCGCCATCGCGCGGCAGCACGCCCATGTCGAAGGCTCCGC
>CAZDGT010000160.1:0-1685 GCA_964504905.1 uncultured Bordetella sp.
CCGGCCCTTTCGTCGGGCTTCGTGATCGTGACCGCGAGCAGCTCGCACTCACCCCGGGTCTCCAGGGCGTGGAGCATGGCGAGGGCGAGTACGTCGTCGACGTCATTGCCGATGTCGGTGTCAAAAATGACCTTGACCGGCTGAGACGTCGCCGGACCTGCCACCGCGGCACTTGATAGCAAAAGCGTCGCCGCGCAGAGGAGGGCGACACCGCGAAATATTCTGTCCATAATTTTCTTACACGGAGTAGTAAGTGGCCACTTTTCGCACTGCCTTCGCAATGGACCGAATGTACGCCTCATCCATCGCTTCGTTTACGCGAAACAAAATGCAGGTCTTCAGGAGGGCTTCCGTCACCGGTAATTTCACCTTGCTGTAATCCATCGCGGTCATTCCCAATTCCTTGATTGGCCAG
The DNA here is from genome assembly GCA_964504905.1 of uncultured Bordetella sp. Taxonomy (GTDB): domain Bacteria; phylum Acidobacteriota; class Terriglobia; order Bryobacterales; family Bryobacteraceae; genus Palsa-187. The sequence goes on from CAZDGT010000160.1 coordinate 416, forward strand.
CGCCCCGCGAAGAAGGAATGGTTCTGGAACATCGGCATCCCATAAACCGGTACCTGGATGTAACCCGCGCCAAAGGTCGCACCCTCCGCCGTGAGCGCCTTGACAAAAGTGGCGCGGTCGCACCGCAGTTTTTCCGGCACCACGCGCGCCATGTAAAACCAGTAGACGCAGCGGTCGTCCTTATCCACGTGATGCGTGGTGATGCCGGGAACACCCGCCAGCTCCGCCGTCAGGAGATTGCCGAGTTCGGAACGCTTGGAAGCGATGCTCTCGAGCCGGGTCAATTGCGCGGCGACAAACGCAGCCTGCAATTCGCTCATGCGGTAATTCGCGCCCAGAGCGGTGCCGCTGTCCTTGGGGTTGTATCGATTGGTGCCCTTGTCACCGAACTTGGTCAGCAACGGCCCCAACTTCTCATCGCTGGAAACCGCGAGCCCACCGTCGCCGCAGGCTATGTGCTTGGAATCCTGCAAAGAAAAACAACCGATCTGACCGACCGTGCTTACCGGCTTGCCACGATAAAGCGAACCCCACGCCTGCGCGCAATCTTCAATCAGAATCAGATTGTGCTTGTCCGCGATCGCCTTGAGTTCCTCAAGACGGCAGGGATTGCCCGCCAGGTGCACAGCGATAATGGCTTTGGTCTTCGGCGTGATCTTGCGCTCCACGTCCGCCACATCGAGACATCCAGTGTTCGGCTCGAGATCAGCAAAGACCGGCACGGCCTGCTGAAACAAGACACCTATGACCGTGCCAATATCGGTGACGCCCGACGTGATGACTTCATCGCCGGGCGCGATACCGGCTGCGGCGACTGCGATATGCAACGAGGCGCTCCCGGAAGAACACGGCTGGACATATTTATGCGAGTAGGTCTTTCGGAATCGCTCCGAGAGCAACTTCGTCTGATGATTGTTCCAGTAATAGAGCGAGTCTTGTTTGACGGCCTCACCGAGTTGCTGCAACTCCGGATCGCCCCAGCGCACGGGCTTGGGCATCGGCTTGGGAACAGCCTTTGGTCCGCCTTCGGAGGCCAGTGCTTCAGCGGCCGGCGATTTATCTTCGGCCATACCCAACTGGCTGGCGGCGCGTAACAGTGAGGTGGAGGCTATGAACCGGCGACGGGTAACGTGATCATTCGATTGCATTGTGTATTTGATTGAAAAGCGCGATCCGACTCGTCCTAGACGAAGCTTCTCGGCTCCAGATTCACCCAACCGTCGCCCGCCTCACTCCTTGGGCCGGGTGTCAAGATGGCCACTGAATGCGG